>DURF01000161.1 GCA_012837395.1 Acholeplasma sp.
CAATTGATACAGCCGATGTTACTTTAATGCAAAACGATTTAATGACAGTTTTATACGCAATTGATCTCTCAAAAGCAACTTTAATGAATATATATCTTAACTTTTTCTGGGCTTTCATATATAATATAGCTATGATTCCTCTTGCAGCATTTAAAATATTCGATCCAACGATTGCTGGAATTGGAATGGCGTTTAGTAGTTTGATGGTAGTGCTTAATGCACTAAGTTTGAAGAAATGGAAAATTTCGAAATAAAAGGTGATGAAAATGGAAAAAATTATAGTTAAAGATATGTCATGTATGTCTTGCGTTAAAACAGTTCAAACTGTTTTAGCTAAAAATAATATTGAAGCTAAAATTAATTTAATGAAAAACGAAGTTTTAGTTCCAGACGAAAGTAAAGATTTAGCATTTAACTTAATTAAACAAGCAGGATATAATCCAGAAAATGCTTAAAATACATAGTGGTATTTATAAAGGCCAAACAATTAAACGAGTCCATGTAAATACAACTAAAGAAACAGCCTCAATGGTTAGGGAGGCTGTTTTTAATTCGTTATTTAAAATAGAAGGTAATGTTTTAGACCTTTTTGCTGGATCTGGATCTTACGGTATAACGGCATTATCTTTAGGAGCGCATGAATCTTTTTTTGTAGATAATAATATAAAGGCATATAAAACAATAAAAGATAATTTAAGTAAATTAAAAATCAATGCTAAAGTATATAATAAAGACTATCAAGATTTTTTAAAAAGCAATAAAATAAAGTTTGATTATATCTTTTTAGATCCACCTTATAGTTTTAATCAATATGAAGAGTTATTAACTATATTATTAGAACATTTAAATATAAATGGTAAAGTAATTTTAGAAGTAGATAAAAAAACAAGTGTTGCAGAAAATGAAAAATATATAATATTAAAAGAAAAAAACTATGGTTCAAAAAAAGTAATTATTTATAGTTGTTAATTGCCTTGTTTTTTTAATAATTTTTTAGTAAAATGAAATAGTCGAAGAGGAGGAGTAAGATATGATTTTAGCAGTAGCAACAGGATGGGCAATTGGAATTGGTGCGATTGCGTTAGTAGTAGGATTAATTGCTGGGTTTTTTGGAGCGAGAACTTGGTTCAAAAAACATTTAGAAAAAAATCCACCAGTAAACGAACAAATGATTAGAGAAATGATGCGTCAAATGGGAAGAACACCTTCTGAGCGTCAAGTAAAGCAAATTATGAATTCAATGAATCAATATAAATAATATTAAAAAGTTTAAAGCATAATATTTAGAAGTAATTTTATTTTCTAAATATTATGCTTTTTTTCATAAAAAAAACAGGAATTATTTATCCTGTTTCATTTTAGATACTTTATTTTCAGTACCATTAATTAATCTATTAATGTTTGGTAAATGTCTAAGTATTATAATTGTTACTAAAATAATGAATGCTATTGAAGTTTCAATTGGTATTACCGGCGAATTAAATATCCTTATATTTAATAAACTTGTAATTACCGCAATAATTACCAAAATAGATGAACCTAGTATTGATCCGAGTGAAACATAATCGGTTAAAGCAATTATTATAATAAATAATAAAACGCCAAGTATTGCTAGGTATGGTGATACAAAAGCTAAAACTCCAAAAGATGTCGCTACTGCTTTTCCACCTTTAAAATTTAAAAAGATTGGATATATATGTCCAATTACCGCAAATATACCGTAATATGCTATTATATTAATGGACTTATTAAATAGTGTGATATTATATAAATCGATTAATTTGAAAATTGTTAAAATAATTGGAATAATAATTCCTTTTAAAGCATCAAATAACATCGCGAGAATTCCAAATTTTAATCCTAAGACTCTTGTTGTGTTAGTTGCCCCAGTACTTTGGGAACCGTGATTTCTTATATCATCATTTTTAACCATTTTAGTTAATAAATAACCACTAGGTATTGAACCTAGTAAATATGAGGTTATAAAAAGTGTAATAATTATTATTGTATTCATAGTATCTTCCTCCACTAATAATTATTATACATTAAAATTAATAAAAATAAAGAATATAACGAAAAGATTGAAATTGAATAAATCGCTAAATTTTGATATAATAACATAAGTAAAGTAAGGTGATAGTAGTGAGCAAAAAGATTAAAGGATATGATGAATCATCAATTCAAATACTAGAAGGTTTAGATGCTGTTAGAAAAAGACCAGGAATGTATATCGGTTCAACCGATGCAAGAGGTCTTCATCATTTAGTATGGGAAATTATTGATAACGGAATTGATGAGGCTCTAGCCGGACATGGGAAAGAAATTGAAGTAACTATAAAAAAAGATAATAGTATTATAATAAAAGACCAAGGACGTGGGATGCCATATAAAAAACATGAATTAGGTATACCTACAACTGAAATTATTTTTACAAAACTTCACTCTGGAGGAAAGTTTTCTGCTGATGGAGGATATAAAGTATCAGGAGGACTTCACGGAGTTGGTAGCGCGGTTGTTAATGCACTTTCACAATTTTTAGAAGTTACGATATACCGTGATGGTGGTATTTGGCAACAAAAGTTTGAAAATGGTGGTAAAACGGTTGGTAAGTTAAGCAATATTGGAAATAGTAATAAAACCGGAACAACCGTTTGGTTTAAACCGGATCCGAAAATATTTTCA
>DURF01000162.1 GCA_012837395.1 Acholeplasma sp.
AGAATACCTTTAATTGGATTCTTCTTTGTAGAATTAGAAATAACAATTGTATTAATTGTAGCAATTGTATTTGGAGTTAGTTTAAAATATTTTATTAAAATATATAAAGAAAAAGAAATAGAATAAGATTAGGAAGGAGAATGTTTATGAAGAAAAGATTTAGATTACTACAAATTACACTATTAGCTTTTAGTGTATTTTTACTACTTGGTAGTGTAACATATGCTTGGTTTTCAAAAGTAAACCAAACAAATGTTATTACAATTGATTCAGCATCACTTAAAGTAGAAGCAAGTCTTTATCAAGCCGGACACTCTCTAAGTATTCCAAATGATGCGGAGTTTATCCTAGTTGAAAATTCGATTACTTTTGGAAATGTTATTCCAGGTGAAAGATATCACTTTAAATTAGTAGTTAAAAATATAGGATCAATTCGAGGTAAATTAACAGTTAACGTGGATGATATCGAACACTCACCAAATTTAGATGAAGGTATATTTTTATTTAATGTTAAGGAAAATTCAAATTCAATTTTATTAAACCAAAATAACATATTATTTGAAGATTTAATAATTGATGATGGAAATGAAGTTATACTTAATTTTTCAATCGAATTATCAGGAATTGCGCATAGCGAATTAACAGCAGAGTATTTAAGACTTAATCATATTAATATAAGATTAGATCAAATTCAAGAATAAATTAAAAATGAACTTACAAGAACCATAATAGGGGTAACCCTAATACAAACAGCCCTTAAATAATGTTTGTTTATGGTTCTTTATTTTCTAAAAGGAGGAAACATGAAAACAAAAGAAATAATTAAACCTTTAATAATTGTCTTAACATCAGCATTATTTTTTGTTGTTAGTGTTGTTAGTGCGTTTCTCCTTTTTGAAAAAGAAGAAGATAATTCTGTAGAAATTGGTTTTGTAAGAGTAAAAGCGGAAGTTTATTTTGATGGTGTATTATTCAGTGAAACTACACCAAATGAACTTGGTGTAGTTGAGATAAATATATCTGATGTTAGTGCAGATAATTACTTTAATAATTTTTCAGTTAAAATTGTTGTTGAAAGTAATGTGGATACTTATTTTAGAGTAGCGGTATATGAACAGTTTACACTATCTTATGATGTTGGTGATGAAACAATTGTTATATCTGTAACACAAGATGAGTTTGCGCCATTTGATTATAATAATGCGTTTTTTGATAATAGAATTGAAGATGATTATTTTTATTATACTAATAAAGTAAAAAGAACTAGTGAAACTGAAGCGTTAGAATTAGAGTTTATTAATGAGTATGAGGATACTTATCCATTATATGATTCAAGATATTCAATTAATATTGGATTTGTCGTTGAAGCAGTTCAAGCGCTAGGTGGCCCACTATATAACTGGGGATTAGAAAATCCACCTTGGGATGAATTAAGTAGTTGGTAGAAGGAGTTGTTATAAATGAAAAAAGTTTATATTAAAAGATTTATTCTAATTATTTTACTACTTTCTGTAGTTCTCTTACCACGCCTTTTTAACAATCCAGTTCTTAGTCAAATTGATGATGATGTGGATGTAGCATTTAGTAACGACTCATTTGGAAGTACATTAAGTGATCCAGGGATAGTAGTAGAAGACTTTGTTACAATGTCATCATTATACGCTGTTATTGAAAATGGAAGAAATGCATCACTAAGTGATGCAGCAATTACTCAAAATATTACAAATGAAGTAGGGAATAAGAAAGTTTCTATTTCAACTGCTGATGAGTTATATATGTTTGGTAATGCTCAATCAATTAACTTTAATTCTCAAGGTGGAACAAATTCAACTGTTTTAGAACAAACAATTAAAAAAGTATTAAGTCTTGATTATGTGTTATTAACTGATATTGACTATTCATTTAAAAAGTCCCAGAAGTTTGTTCCAATTGGAACAAACATCTTACTTGCTGCAGGTGAAGTAACTGATGAACAAATTCAATATTATTTTCCTTTCACAGGAACATTTGATG
>DURF01000163.1 GCA_012837395.1 Acholeplasma sp.
ATAACTGCACCACCAATAGCAAAGCCACCTCCAAAAGCTGAGATGGCATTTTTTATTTCATCAAAAAATGCTACTGAATCTTTTGGATCATTTGGAAACATTGAAACAATTTTTAAATCAAATACTCCAAATAAATATGTTAAAAAGTTGTACATTGCAATTGGAACTAAAACAATTAAAAGTACCTTCCATATTGAGTCATTTAGTATCGAGTCACGTCGTTTTTGGTCTTTTATTGATAAGTTCATTTTATATCTTATTCCTTATATAAGTAAATACTATTATTGTCAGGATCTGTATATACTCTTCTTCCTGCATTTAAGTTATTTATTTTTTCAATATCCTCTTCTGTTAATTTAATATTCTTAGCTAAGAAATTGCTTGCTAGATTTATTGGATTAGTTGACATTGGAATCATTATTATATTTCTATTTAGACCCCATGCTATAACTATTTGTGCAATGGTTGCATCATACTTTTTAGCAATCTCATTTAGTGTATCAAAATAACTTCCTGTAAATACATTACCTTTCATAAATGGTCCATATGATTGTAGGGCAATATTTTCACTAATTAAAAACTTTTGTAATGGTAATTGGTTTAAACCTGGGTGTAGTTCTACTTGATTAATTTGTGGTTTAATTTTTGCTCTTAAAATTAATTCTTTTAAGTGATGAATTGAAAAGTTAGAAACACCAATTGATTTGATTATACCTTTTTCATAATATTCTTCTAACACTTGATATGTTTCATAATTTAAATTATGGTCATGGCTTGGCCAGTGAATTAAAACTAAGTCTAAATATTTTGTTTGTAAGTCTTTTAGACTTTCATTAATTAATTTTCTAACAACATCTTGATTTGGATGGATTTTAATTTTTGTTGTTAGAAAATATTCTTCACGTTTAAGTTCACTTAACTTTAATGCATTACCAATATATTTTTCATTGTGATAAGCTTTTGCGGTATCTATGTGACGATATCCTATTTTTAAAGCACTTAATATGGTTTTTACTACTGTCTTTTCATCATTATTTTTAAATGTTCCTAAACCTAAAATGGGAATTTGACAATTATCGTTTAATTTAATTTTTTTCACTATAATCCTCCTAATTCAAACAAGGCATAGATAAAAGTATTCATCTACGCCTTATTTATCAAATTACTCTAATATAAATTCTTTTACTCCAGTTTTAACTACCGCTTCACCTTGTTGGTTGTTAATGCTTGTATTTCTAATTACAAGTTTATCAACATTATGGGCAATAATTCCTTGTTGTTTCATTGGGTCTAAATGATCCATCATTGCTGGTTTTCCTGGAGTTGTCTCTTCAGTTGTTACATTAAATTCAACATTTTCGATAGTAACACTTTTAATTGGCTCCTCAGGAAGTCCATAAAAGAATGCTGATGCAACATGAACATTATCTGCCTTTATGTTTTTAAATGTAAAGTTCCCTAAAAATGGTGTTCTATCATCTATCGGTAGTTGTTCTTTAGACCAGACATACTCACTATGTTTGTCAGGATCCACACAATTATAAAACATATTTATCGTAAATGGTGATAGAACGTGATCCATATAAATATTATCAAAAACTACATTATCAATTACTGACTCGCGACCTCTACCTCTTCTAGTTTTAATTCTAAGTCCACGATCAGTATGTTCAAAATAACATTGAGTCACATTTAAGTTTTTAATTCCACCACTTATTTCACTACCTAAAACGATAGCACCATGTCCGTATGCCATGTGACAGTTTCTTATATTTAAGTTTTGACAAACAATTGGTTTATTCATACCCTCATGTTTTTTACCACTCTTAATAGCGATACAATCATCACCAACTGAAAAATTAACACCTATTATATCAACACCATTACATGACTCTGGATTACAACCGTCAGTATTTGGTGAATTTTTATCACTTTCTAAATAGAGATCAATGATTTTAACATCTTCACAATAAATTGGATGTACATTCCAAGATGGTGTATTTTTAACTGAAATACCTTGAATGCCAATGTTTTTCCCTCTGTTTATATATATACCTCGTGGTCGGTATGCTCCCCCTTCTTTAGTTAATGGGTACTTCCACCAATCAGAATTTTGAGCATTAGCATCAACTACTCCTTCACCGATAATATTAACATTTTCAACAAATATACCAGTTAGAATAGTCGCAAATATATCTTGTGGTACACCTTCCCAACTTCCGATATCGACCCTTTCTCCATCATGCATTGTTAAATATGCTGGAATGATTGGATAATTTTTTCTATCGACATTCCCTAGGAGAGTTGCGCCTTTTTTTAAATCTAGTGTTATATTACTTTTTAGAAAAACAGGCGAAATATAGTATGTTCCTTTAGGTATTATAATTGTTGCATAATCTGGTGCACTACTAATTGCAGCTTGAAGTGCATATGTATCATCAGTTTTGCCATCTCCAACAGCACCAAAATCTTTAACATTCAAAACAGTACTTTCAAAACTTGTTTTAAAAGTTTTAACAAAATCATTAATTTGTATTTGATACTTAGTATTAGGTGTTAAATTAAAGATTGAAAATACATTTGTATTAACATCTTTTTTAATTAACTTATCATCTATATATACATCATATTTCTCTTTTGAGTAATAGATGTCATTATTATCTAATTCAAAACTAGCACTTCTGCTAGATATAAATATCTCATTGAATTTCATCGTTACTTCCTCTCTTTTTCAACAGCATTCTTATTTTGCTAACAATAAAAATTAATGTGGTATCTACTAAATAATATAAAAGTCCAAAAGTGATTGGTTCCCACATTGCACCTTCTCCTGGCATAAATATTTTTGAAAGTGAAATGCCAAAACCAATTAACATCCCTCCCAGTAATATTGTTAAAATAACAACTATTAATATATATACTATGTTATATAAAATTGACCATTTGTTATCAATAAACATTGCATAATTATTAAGTAAAGATTTATCTTGTTCCATACTTTTAATTAAATTATTTATTAAATATTCATTTAACAATATTAAAACAAGTGTTACAAGTACCCATCTATCTTCATGAGCTTGTAGTGCAGTAAATACTTCTAAACTCATAAA
>DURF01000164.1 GCA_012837395.1 Acholeplasma sp.
AGTAAGCGTGAGATTAATAAACATGTAATAAGTCTTTTAAATGGATCTCAGTCTATTAAAGCTAGCGAACTTGAAATTAAGAATCAAGAAGATTATATAAAACTTATTTTAATATTCCTTTACTCTAAATCCATAAACATGGATTATGATGTTGAATCACTAGGTTATGAGACAGTTAATAACTTTGTAGCATTCAAAGATTTCTTAATAATAAATAAGGTGGGTTTATAAATGAACAAAACAACAGCACTTAAAGTATTTAATGAAAATTATAGCAGTTTTAAAGAAGGCGAAAAAAACAATTTTTCAAGAATTGTTAATAAAATGTTACAAGTTAACTATTTAACAAAAAGAAAAGTTGGCGATAGTAATGACTACCGTTTTATTCTGGCTTTTCAAGAAGCATTTAAAGCATTTTTTGCATTAATTGACTTTGATTTAAATATTCATCGTGAAGACGAAGTCGTCTATATTGTAAACAAAGAAAGATATAATCATATCTCACTTCGTAAAACAGAGTCGGTATTGTTATTAGTATTAAGAGTTATATTCCAAAGAAAACAAGATGTTGTTACATTGGATGAAGATGTTGAAGTCTTTTTATATGAAATACATGATGAACTAGCAAGAATAGGTTATTTAGATAACAAAAGAATTACTAAAAACGAACTTAAACCAGCTTTAACATTTTTAAGAGGTTATAACATTATAGATTATATTGATAAAGGATTACATGATGATGCACGAATTAAAATATATCCAACTATTTTATATGTAACAAACTTAGATGGTATAAAAGAAGTAGTTGAAAAACTAGATAGTTACACTGAAGGGTTAGGTGGGGATTCATATGAAGAAACTTACGAAAATTAAATTAGTCAATTGGCACTTGTTTTCAAATCAAACCATAGAAATTCAAGATAACACCTTAATTTCTGGTGAAAACGGCTCAGGAAAATCAACGCTACTTGATGCTATTCAATATTTATTAGTTGGGGGTCGTGGTGGTGTCAAATTTAACGTTGCTGCTAATGAGGATGCTAAAAGATCACTAGAAGGTTATGTAAGAGGTCGTCTCGGTTCAGAAGAACGGGAGTTTTTAAGACCCAATGATGTTATTACTCATGTGGCAATGGAATTTTATGATGAAGATGAAGATACATATCATATTTTAGGAGTTATTTTAGACTTACCTAAAAATGCTAATATTAAAGAAAGATTTTATGTGTTAAATGATATTAGTGTTGATGATTCGCTCTTCTTAGAAAAGAATTATCCACGTGATTATCGTTCAATGCGTGCATATTTAAAAGAATTAGGTCATGAACTTAGACCATTTGATACTCAAAAAGAATACCGTGACGCTTTAGCCAGGTTTTTTGGAATGGATGCTAGAAAATACGCACAAATTCTACCAAAGGCGCTTGCTTTTAAACCAATTGATTTACAAGCGTTTATTTTTGAGTTTTTATTAGATGATGATCCAATTGATATTAAATCACTTAAAAACAACGTTGAACAACTAAAAAGAGTTGAAACACAAATTATTAAAGATCGTGAAAAACTAGAAAAACTAAATACAATAAGTGATATTGGTGAAGAAATAACTAATAATAAAAACCAACTAGTTATTAATGAAATAATCGGTCAACTTAATTGGATTGAACAAAGAGAGAAATACATTAAAACCAATGAAGGCCTACTAATTAAACACGAACAAGAATTAACATCGTTAAGAGAAGAAAAATCAAAACTTGATATTGAAATTGAAGGTGTTGATTCTCAAATTAATCGTCTTGAACGAGTTAAAAGTAATGATGATATTGAAAGAACGCTAAGTAATTATCAAGAACAGTTAAGAAAAAAACAAATTGAATATGAAACACAAAAAGAAACGTTATTTGAACTTAACGAAGTTTTAAAAGAAGAATTTAATTTATTAAAAGAAATTTTAAACAAAATTAATAGTCAAGCATTTAAAGAATTTGTTAGTTATTATCAAAAAAACCAAGATAATTTAAATCCGCTTGAATTATCTAATCTTTTAACAAATGTTGCTAATGATAAGACTTCTTATTATGAAGCATATCTTTTAGAACGTGATAAACATGAAAATGAGAAAAACCAATTATCAAATAAAATATTTCAAGTTCAACAAAGAATTAATCAATTAAGAAAAAATGTAAAAACTTATCCATACGGTGTTCAAAAACTAACAGTAGCCTTAAACGAAAGACTATCAGAACATTACCAAAAAGATATTAAAGTCTTTCCTCTAGCTGAATTAATTGAAGTTAACGATGAAAAATGGCGTAATGCGCTAGAAGGACAACTTGGAAGTCAAAAATTTAATATAATTGTTGAACCAGAATATTTTGACCTAGCACTTCAAATTTATGAAGAAGTAAAAGATGATTTACAAATTTATGGAGTTGGTTTAGTTAATACTCAAAAAATAGGTGAATTTTATGATACTAATCCAAACAGTCTAGCCTCTAAAGTAGATACTGATTTTAGACTTGCTAGAAGTTATGTCAATATGTTACTTAATAATGTAATTACAGTAGAAAAAGTCTCAGAACTTAAAAACTATAACCGTTCAATTACAGCAAGCGGAATGACTTATTCTAACTATACGGCAAGACAATTAAATCCAAATAGTTATAAAGTCCCATTTATTGGAAACAATTCAACCGAGATGCAAATCAAAATTGAATTGGAAGATTTAGAAAAATTTGAAAATGAAATGGACCGACTCCAAAGAGCAACTAACGAACATACACAAATAATTAGACAATTAGGTGGCTTAAAAGCAAACCAAATCATTCATCAAAATCAATTAAGACTATATGATCAAATAAAAGAAGTAAGAAGAGAGTATACAATGCTTGATGAACAGGTGTTAGAACTTTCAAACAATCCAAGTGTTGCGAAACTTGAAAAACAATTAGAAGAAGAAAGAAGAAAGAAAATTCAGTTAAGACTTGATTCAGACAAGTTAGTTGGAAGAATTGCAACAACACGTGATGATATGCAAAGAACACTTGATTCAATTGAAGAAACAAAACAAAAATTAGTTGAATACAATGAAAATCAAGACAGGTTTGCTAAAGAACATCCAGAAAAACTAAGTCTTGCTCATACTCAGTTTTACGCATTAAAACAAAGACATAAAAACTATGCAAACATTACTGATGAACTAACAAAAGACTCAGTTGCTCTAAATACAGCAACAGTTAGAAAAGAAACCGAACTTACCAATCAAATGCGTGCGTATAATAGAGAATATTTCTTCCCAAGCGAGCCTAATTTTGAATTCTTAAATGAATATATAAAAGAAGCTAACATTATTAGAAATAACAATTTAGTTAAATATGAACACGAAGCAACTGAACTTAGAAGAAACTCAGAAATCGGTTTTAGAGAAGAATTCGTAAACAAACTAAAAGCATCAATTGAAACCGCGCAACAT
>DURF01000165.1 GCA_012837395.1 Acholeplasma sp.
AAAGATTAGTCTTTTTGTTATTCGGTTTACTATTTTATCTACTTCTTCACTCGATAGTGTTTTGTTTTTATCATTGAAGACTAAACTAAATGCAACCGATTTATATCCTTCATCAATGTGTTCACCTTTATAAACATCAAACAGTTCAAGATTTATTAAAGTAGCTTTACCTGTTTGTTTAATATTGTTAATTAAATCTTGAATTAACACATCTTCTTTAACTACAAATGCTATATCTCTTTCAATGCTTGGATATTTACTAATTGGTTCGTATGTGAATTGTTTGTGTTTATTAATTAAGTCTAAGTTTAATTCAAATACAAACGTATCATTTTTAATATCTTTTGGATGGATTTTTCCAATTACGCCAACAGTTCTTTTATTAACTATTATATTAGCTTGTTGGTATGGATGTAGATAATTATAATTAGATGGCTTTAATTCGTAATCTAGACTAATTAAAGTCATAATATTATTAAGTATTCCACTTATATAATAAAAATCAATTTTGTTGTTTGTTTTTTTCCAAGTATTATAGTTTAAATTACTTGTAACTAAAACTGATAGTTTTAATTGTTCAATCTCTTTGGCATATACATTGCCAATTTCAAAGATATTGACATTATCAATAAATCTTGCGTTATTGTATCTTTTAGTTTCTAAAAGACCATTTAAAAGACTTTGACGCATTGTTGTTCGTTCGCTTGACATCGGCTTTAAAAGTTCGATTTTTTCACCAATAACGTTGTATTTATCAATTTCTTCTGGTTTTAATAAACTATATGTAATTACTTCATTTAAACCAATACTACTTAAGTAGTTTCTTAATTTTCTTATTTGTTTTTGACGTTTAGTTAAACCTTTTGAAAGTGTTGTTAACATTGGTTGGTTAGTAATTTGATCCATACCATAAATTCTAACAATTTCTTCTACAACATCAGCAAATATATTAATATCATGGCGATAACTTGGTGCTTTAACTTTAATGTTATTACTATTAACATTAGTTATTTCATAATTTAAGTTTAATAATATATTATTAATTTCTTCATTTGTAATTTCTGCACCAATTAATTTTCTAACCTCATTTAGGTTAACTTTAATTAACGAATTTTTAAATGTGTTTTTAATATCACTACTAATACCTTTATACGTTTTAGCATTTGCAAGTGTTTCAAAAAGATAGGTTGCATGATTTAGGGCATGCATCATAATTTCTTCATCAATTCCTCGTTCAAATCTTAATGATGAATCACTTTTTAAATTTAGTTTTTTACTTGAGTTTCTAGTTACTTCTTTACTAAAACTTGCTACTTCTAATATAACTTTATTTGTTTCATTTGTAATCTTAGAATTATCAAGACCCATAATCCCACCCAGGGCCATAATTTCACTACCATTTGTAATTAATATTTCGCCTTTAGTAATTGTAATATCATTATCATCAAGCGTTTTTACAACTTGTTTTTTGTTGTTATCTTTAACAACAATATTGTTACTTCCAAACTTATTAGCATCAAAAGCATGCATTGGAATACCATAGGTAAATAAGATATAGTTAGTAATATCAACGATATTATTAACTGGTTTAGTGTCCATTGCAGTTAAAAAAGCTTTTAACCATATTGGTGATTCTTTAATTTCTACTGAATCAAAATATCTTGCATAATAACTATTAGTATTTTTTGATTCTATTTCGACAGTTAAAGGATTATTTTTACTTATTTCATTAATTTCAAATTTAGGTAGTTCAATTTCAGTTTTTAAAACCGCACTCAAATCACGAGCAAAACCATAATGCGATAAAAGATCTGATCTATTTGGTGTTAAATCTAGTTCCATTAAATAACCATCTAATAATAAATGCGTTAATGGATTTGAACCAATTTCTTTGGCTTCATTAAAATAATAAATTCCGTTTTTAAATTCACTTGGAATTAAATCTTCTTCAAAACCTAATTCTTGAAGTGAACAAATCATCCCATTTGATCCAACCCCACGGATTTTTGTTTCTTTTATTAAAAAATCTCCTGGAAGAGTTGCTCCTACTTTAGCTACTATTACATATTGACCCGCTTGAACATTAGGTGCTCCACAAACGATTTGCTCGATTTTATCACCTAAATCAACTTTAGTTACTGAAAGTGTATCAGCATTTTCATGTTTTTTTACTTCTTTAACAAGTCCAACAACTAAGTTATTTGCGTCTATTAATGGCATAAAGGCATCAACTTCTGTTATATAAGCATTAGTTAATTCTAAGATATTAGTTGGAGATTTAATAAATTTGTTTAAATTTGATTGTAGTATTTTCATATTATTTCTCCTTTAAATTGTTTTAAAAATCTTAAATCATTAATGTAGAAGTTTCTAATATCTTCTACATTATGTTTTAAGATTGCGATTCTTTCAACTCCAACCCCAAAAGCAAATCCACTATATTTCTTTGGATCATATCCACCCATTTTTAAAACATTAGGGTGAACCATTCCAGCACCTAATATTTCAATATAGGTTTTAGTCCCATCTTCTAAAGTATGAACAACAT
>DURF01000166.1 GCA_012837395.1 Acholeplasma sp.
CTTTACAATTTTCCTAATAAAAATAGAATTTCCAATGTAAGCGGCTTTCATAAATTTACCCTTGAAGTTCTCATTTTTATAAACTATAATTGATGTAGTAGAAAATTTATAAGGGGGATATACTAATGTTGAAAATTGTCAAAAGAGATGGTAGAAAAGAGATATTTAATACCAGTAAAATATATAACGCAATTGAAAAAGCTATCAATTCAGTTGGAGGGGACTTGTCAAAAATTGACAAACTAGCATTAGAAGTTGTTAATTCAATTGAGAAAAAATATACAACTACTCTACCTAATGTTGAAAATATTCAAGATATAGTAGAAGAAGTATTAATTAATAACCAAATGGCTGATGTAGCTAAGTCATATATTTTATATCGTCGTGAAAGAAGTAGAATTAGAGATCAACAAACAAGGCTGATGCAAACATTTAAAGATATTACATTTTCTAAGGCTCACGAAAGTGATTTAAAAAGAGAAAATGCTAATATTAATAGTGATACCCCGATGGGAGCAATGCTTAAATATGGTAGTGAAGGAGCGAAAGAATTTAATAAAACATTTGTTTTAAATCCTAAACACACTAAAGCACATGAATCTGGAGAAATTCATATTCATGACCTAGACTTTTTAACTATGACAATGACTTGTTGTCAAATTGATTTAACTAAACTTTTTACTGATGGTTTTCAAACCGGTCATGGTTCAGTTCGTGAACCACAAGATATTAAAACATATGCAGCGCTTGCTTGTATTGCGATTCAATCTAATCAAAATGATCAACATGGTGGCCAAAGTGTTGCAAAATTTGATTATGATTTAGCACAAGGAGTTTTAAAAACATATAAAAGAACATTTAAGAAAAACTTAAAAGATATATTAGCATTTGAAGAAATTGAAATAAATGTTGATGAAATATTATTAGAAGCAGAAAGAAAAGGAGTTATCCCAAGACTATATAATGATGCGATTAATGAGTATATTAAACCACACTTACCAAGTGAGAGTAGAGATAAAATATTAAAGTTTGTAACTGAAAAAACTACTAAAGAAACAATTAGAGATACTCACCAAGCAATGGAGTCTCTAGTCCACAATTTAAATACAATGCACTCAAGAGCAGGTGCACAAGTGCCATTTAGTTCAATAAACTATGGAACTGATACATCACATGAAGGTAGACTTGTAACAGAACAAGTCTTACTTGCGACAATTGCTGGAATGGGAGAAAATGAAACTCCAATTTTTCCAATTCAAATATTTAAAGTAAAAGAAGGGGTTAACTTAAATCAGGAAGACCCTAACTATGATTTATTTAAACTAGCGATTAAAACTAGTGCGAAAAGATTATTTCCAAACTTTTCATTCCTAGATGCAAGTTTCAATAAATCATACTTAAAAGAAAATGATCCAAATACTGAAATAGCTTATATGGGTTGTAGAACAAGAGTTATGGCCAATGTATATGATCCAGAAAATGAGATTGTTACAGGTAGAGGTAATTTAAGTTTTACAAGTATAAACTTACCAAGAATCGCATTAAAAAATAAAAATATAAAAGATTTTTATAAAGAGTTAGATGAAAAAATTAATTTAGTTAAAGAACAATTATTAGAAAGATTAGAAATTCAAAAGAATTTTCATGTTTACAATTTTCCGTTTTTAATGGGACAATGTGTTTGGATTGATTCAGACAAATTAAACTTTAATGATAAAATTGAAGAAGTTGTTAAACATGGCTCACTCGCAATCGGCTTTATTGGCCTTGCTGAAGCGTTAAAGACTTTAACAGGTAGTCATCATGGTGAATCAAAAGAATCTCAA
>DURF01000167.1 GCA_012837395.1 Acholeplasma sp.
TACACTTAAATCATTAATACTATCAAACCATAGTTTTAAACCAAAGTAAGTTACAGCAACTATTATTAATCCAATTATTACTTTTAATATTCTATTTTTTATATTTGTATTAACATTATGTTTAATATATAACTTCTCAATTGCATAACCAACTGCAAAACCAATATAACCTGCTCCAGCAACATATATTTCACTTACCTTATTATAATCGCTTTTTAAGAAAATAATAAGTGCAATTATAATAAAAGGAATTCCATATAAAGGATAGATATGTTCTTTATCTTTCATTAAATCAAATAATTTAAAAGCAAGTATTGACATACCTATTCCTATTATTGCCCCAACAATGACATCCGTTAAATAGTGCTGTCCTAAATATATTCTTGAAAATGGTACTAATATTAATAAAGCAATCAGTAATCCATTAACAAGTTTATTTTTATTAGCATATTCTTCTTTTATACTGTAATAAATTACACCGGTTGCTTGTGAGTGTCCACTAGGAAAAGAATATCCACTAGTTTTTGAACCAACTGATGATATTCCTTTATCATATGGTCTTGGTCTTTTAACTATCACTTTTATTATCGTGTTTAGTATTGCACTTAATAAAAAGGCAAATAAAAACTTATAAGCAAACCTTTTATCTACTGCCCAAAATAATACTATTACTATTACAATAAAAACAAACTTATCTCCTAATTCTGTAATAACTTGAAATAAAACATCTAAAAAGTTACTTCTTAAATTATTTTCAATCCATTTAACAATATTTAAATCAAACTTATTTATTGTCTCTAACATTTAGCTCACCTCAAATTAATATCTGGCTATATTCTTTTTAACTCTTCTATCGATATCTTTTTGTTTTAAATCTTCACGTTTATCGTAATTCTTTTTACCCTTAACTAAAGCAATTTCTAATTTAGCAAGACCATCTTTTAGATAAAGTGTTACCGGTATAACACTAAAACCCGTTTCTCTTGATTTAGAAAAAAGCGTAATTATTTGTTTCTTATGTAATAATAACTTTCTTGATCTTGTTTCATTATGATTAAATCTGTTTGCTTGTTCGTAAGTTGCAATATGCATATTAGTTACATATGCTTCGTTGTTTCTAAAAGTAACGTATGCTTCATTTATACTTACCTTACCTGCTCTAATTGATTTAATTTCACTTCCAACTAGTTTTATGCCTGCTTCATACTTATCTAATATGAAGTAGTTATAACTAGCTGTTTTGTTTCTTGCGATTACTTTCATTTTCTAAATCACTCACTTCTTTATCAATTATTATAAAATCTATTTCTAAATCTTCCATATTGACACTATCTAGTTCAACAATTAACTTATCTCCTATATTATATCTTTGACCACTTACAACATAACTTAAGGTTGCTTCTTCATAAAAACTATTATAATAATTATTTTTAATATTAACAAATCCTTCTATTCCTTTATCTATTTTAACAAAAAATCCGGTTTTTAGTATTTGTATTATTTGCGCATTAAAATGCTTGCCTAATTTAGTTTGCATATACTCACAAGATTTTAGTTGATTAACTTCTCTTTCAATATCAATAGCAACCCTTTCTTGTCTTGAGGTATGTTTTGATATTTCTTCTAAGTTTTTTTCATAATAGCGATAATTATTTAAACTATTATTTTCTGCTAAAACTAATTCTTTAATTATTCTATGTAAAATAAGATCAGGATATCTTCTAATAGGCGACGTAAAATGAGTATAATATCTTGCGGCAAGGCCAAAGTGTCCAATAGGATTTTTATCATATTTAGCTTTTTGCATTGCACGAAGTAATGTCATATTAATAATAAACTCTGTATCTTTATCTTTACTTTCATTTAAAATTTGTTGAAGGGTTTTAACGTTATGGATTGCTTTTTTATTAACATTTATATTTAATCTTTGTAGTGTATCAAATGCTTTTTCCATTTTTTCTGAATCAGGTTTTTCATGAATTCTATATATACTTGGAAAAGTATTTTCCTCCATATGAAAAGCAACCGTTTCATTAGCAGCAAGCATAAATGATTCAACAATTGCCTCCCCCTTATCAGTTTTTCTAGGGATAACATCAATTACATTATTATTATCATCAAAAACAAACTTTAATTCTTCACTACTAAAGTTTAACTCACCTCTTTTTTCTCTTGATTTAGATAATATGTTTGAAAGTTCAAACATATTATAAAGAAGGCTATCTAACTCCATACTACCAAGTGATACATTATTATTTAATAAATTATTAACTTCATCATAAGTAAGTCGGTGTTTAGATTCAATTACTGTGTTAGTAATTTCATAATCAATTACTCGGCCCTTTTCATTAATAACCATTAAAGCGCTCATCGTTAGTTTTTCTGTATGTGGATTTAGGCTACATAAATCGTTTGATAATTTACGTGGAAGCATTGGAATAACTCTATCTGCTAAATAAACGCTGGTTGCTTTGTTATATGCTGCTTTATCGATAATACTACCCTTTTTTACATATAATGCAACGTCTGCAATATGAACACCTAAATGATAATTATTATCAATTATTTCTAAACTTATTGCATCATCTAAATCCTTAGCATCAGCACCATCAATTGTTATTATTAATTTATCTGTTAAATCAAGTCTTTTCTTCTTTTCTTCTTCTATATTAATATTTAAGTTACTTGCGGCTTTTTCTAATTCATCCATATTTGGATCAGGCCAGTTATGGCTTGCAACAATTTTTAAAATATCAATATCAGGATCAGTTATATGACCTATTACACTTTCAATTGATGCGTATATTTTATTATTTTTAATTGTATCAATTGATAATTTAACTAAACTACCATCAACTATATTTTCTTCATTACCAACAACAATACTTTTGCCTAGAGGTTTATCAGTATAATACTTAATACCCCTTTTTCTTTTTTGGACGGTTGCGATTATATGGGTTAGTCCTCTTTTTAAGATTTCTCTAACATATGTTTTTCTATTTTTAACTTCAACTAAAATAATATCTTGATCCATTATATCTTTAGCTTGTTCTTTATCAATATATAAATCGTCATCATCTTGCAGTAAAAAAGCAAACTCTGCTCTTTTATCTACCTTGCCTATAAAAACATTATTATTTAATTCGTAATAATGATCTTTTGTATATTTTAAATATTTATAACTACTTAACTCACCAAGCTCGTCTTCAAAGATTCTTCGTGTGTTTTCCTCATAATATTTTAAATAAATATTATTCATAGAGTAAACCACCTCCAATTTCTTTACTATTATACCATAGATAGATTAACTTCTTATTCATGACAACAATTATTTTAAACTATCTTACAATGTGATAGAATGAATGTATGATAATAAAGTTTGGTGATAAAATGATTGAACTAAAAGGTAAATATGGAAAAGCTAAAATTTTTACCAATAATATAGAAAATGCGGCTTTAAATCAAATTAAAGAAACCCTTGATGAATATTTTAGTAAAGATATTAAAATTAGAGTAATGCCAGATGTCCACCATGGCTATGGTGTACCAATTGGATATACTCAAACAATTAAAGATACAATTATTCCTAATTTTGTAGGTGTTGATATTGGTTGTGGGATGTTAGTTACTAAATTTAGTAATAATCCTAATTATCATATTGATTTTAAAAAGTTAGATAAAGCAATTAGAACACTAATTCCTAGTGGTTTTAATGTTCATAATAAATCTCAAGAACTAGATTTAAATGTTAGTGATATTATAGCTGAGGTAAATATTGATAGAGTCTATAAATCAGTTGGAACCCTTGGGGGTGGTAATCACTTCATTGAAATTAATCAAAGTGATCAAGGATTATACTTAGTAATTCATTCTGGTAGTCGCCATTTAGGAGTGCAAGTTTGTGATTACTGGACTAAAAAGATCCCTAAAGGTGTTAATTACTTGTCAGATGATAATTTTAAAGGTTATTTGCATGATATGAAAATAACTCAAAAATTCGCAAGTATTAATAGAAAAAGAATGCGTGATAATATTTTTAATGCAATGGGTTTTAAAATAATTGAAGAATTTGAAACAATTCATAATTATATTGATCTTGAAAATATGATTTTAAGAAAAGGGGCTATTTCAGCACAATTAAACGAAAAAGTCTTAATTCCTATTAATATGCGTGATGGTTCCATTATCGCAAGAGGTCTTGGCAATAGCGATTGGAATTATTCTGCTCCACATGGGGCCGGAAGAATTATGTCTAGAACTGAGGCTAAAACAAATATTAGTTTAGAAAAGTTTGAGACTGCAATGAAAGATGTTTGGACAACATCAGTTTCTAAAAAAACTTTAGATGAATCACCATTTGTTTATAAACCAATGAAAGAAATTATTAATAACACTAAAGATACAATTCATATCACAGAATATTTAAAAGTTTTATATAACTTTAAAGCAGAATAGAGGTTACTTATGATTGATGATAAACTAAATACGCTAATCGTTTTAGCAAAAGAAAAAAATTATACAAAAACTGCTGAAATATGTAATATTAGTCAGCCCGCTGTAACCCAACATATAAAAGCACTAGAATCATACTACAAAATTAAAATCTTTAAAAGAAAAGGAAAAGATTTACTTGTTACTAATGAAGGTGAAATCTTAATTAAAAATGTTAAAAGATTAATGGCTCTAAATCATAGTATTAATAAAGAGTTATCTTTTAGTCTTACATCTAACAAAAGATTAGATATTGGAATTACTCTTACTGCTGGTGGGTATTTCATTCCTGAAATACTCACAGTCTTTAAAGAAAAATTTCCTAAGATGCGTTTTAACTTTCATACTGATATTGCTGAAAATATCTATGAAAGAATTAAATCATATGAACTAGATTTCGCTATTATTGATGGTACACCTACTGATGATTCTTTGGAAAGTGAATTATTAATTAAAGATGAACTTATTATAATTGCCCCAAAAGATCATCCATTAACTGAAATAGATAATGTAACTATTGATATGCTAAAACGTGAAAAATTTATTTTAAGATTAGAAAAAGCCCATACAAGAATGGCTTTTGAGAACTATTTGTTTAACCACCTAGATTCAATTAATAACTTCGATGTTATTTTAGAAATTGATAATACCGCATTAATCAAACAACTAATTATTAATGACCATGGTTTAAGTATTATGTCAAGAGCAATTTGTGAACCTAATTTAAAACAAGGTGTTATCAAAGAAATAAAGGTTGAAAACTTTAAAATTGAACGTGGTATTTACTTAGTTTATCCAGAAGAGATGAAAGATGATTTAGTAATAGCAAATATAAAGAAGTTAAAACGATAAATAAAAGTCCTCAAAATAGAGGACTTTATTTTTGTTTAGAATATTCATATTTTAATACTGCAATCATATTATCAATTGTAAGTATAACTTCATCGTTTACTACTTTTGAAAATTCATTTGATTCATCAATTTTAGCTTCTTTAATTTTTTCAAGGTTTGTTATTGTTTCTACTACTATTTCTTTCATCATCAACACATCCTTTTTACAAAAACATTATATAACATTTGCAAGTTTATTTCAATTAATTATACTTGTATAAGTACTTCTTATAGTAAGTATAATATTTAATATTTTATCTTATTAATGATATATTAATTATATGGTGATTATATGA
>DURF01000018.1 GCA_012837395.1 Acholeplasma sp.
AATTTACTCGATACAAATGTGAGTGCTATGCCAACAATAATTTTTCTTTTGTATTATATTAATATTTGTAAACATTTGTGTGACAAATTATTCAAATGAGGCACAGGGATTCGAAACATCATTTTTAACATTAAAATTAGAATAACAACTTCACTATTTTAAGAACATTTTCTAAAATATCATCAGGAAGCTTTTCAACAACTTTTAAGTTTCTTACTTTAGTATCCATTGTTTTTAATTGTTCACACATAATCTCACCATAAGTCTTAGTTCTATCATCTAGCTTAATATGTAGCGGATAATTGATTGTCTTAGCACTAGTAATAGGAACAACAATTGCAAAGCCATTAGTGTTTTTATGATACACATTATTGCTAATTACTAAACCTGGTCTTTTACCCTTTTGTTCTGAACCAAGTGATGGATCAAAATCAACTATTACTATATCTCCTTGACTTACCATATTTCTCTACCTTTAGTATCATCAAATACAATATTATCTTTATAAGTCTCATTATATCCAGCAAATAACTCTTCTAGTGACTTAGGATTAAATTCAGCAGCTTTTGATAATATTATTTTATTATCTTTAACTACTATGTTCATCTCATCTTTTTCATCTAGTCCTAACATTTTAATAATGGCTGCAGGAATAATGACACCTTTACTATTTCCAATTTTTTTAATCTCTGTATTCATAATAACACCACCTTTGCATATAGTATATACAAATGTTATAACATTGTCAACGATAATCTTCTATAAAAACTAAAAGTGAAATAAATTTCACTAGGGGCGATTGACATCGCCTCTTTTCTTTTTATCATTTATTTTATATTATATATGTATGAACGCTCATACATTTAATGAAATATATAAAGACATGTTATATTGTGCACTGTTCAATAGTAAGTCTTTATATGAAAACCAATTTAATCTTCTTTCTAATTTACCTTATATTAGAAAACAACGTAATAATCATATTACCATCCAAGAAATATTTAAACATTCTTGGGATGATTTTAAGGCTGCTTGTAAGTCTCCAATAAAACAGTCAATAATTGATAATGTTGAATCAATGATTGATTGTCGTGATTTAAGTAAAGGTCATCTTTTTTTAGAATGTTCTGATTGTGAGAACTTTCATCTTGTTGGTCTTTCTTGTAAATCTAGATTTTGTGCTTCTTGTGGGCATAAATATAGAGATGCTAGGTCGATTGAAATCCAAAAGAAATTAATTAATGTAACTCATCGTCATTTTGTTTTTAGTGTCCCTTTTGAATTAAGACCGCTATTTTGGAAATGTAGAGATTTATTTGATATTTTATTTAAATCTGTGAATGAGGCTCTTCATAGAGTTTTAGGTCTTTCTAAAAAAGATAAAAAGAATGATTATAGACTTGGGTTTGTTTCTTTTCTTCATACTTCTGGAAGAAGTCTTAATATGCACCCTCATCTTCATGTTTTAATTGCTGAGGCTTTAGTTGATAAATTCGGTAATCAAAAGAGACACTACTATTTCCCTTTTGAAGCTTTAAGAAAAACTTTTATGTTTAGGTTTTTTATTAACGCTAATAAATGTCTTAAAAACTTTGGTGATAAAGAGTTGTATAGAGAGTTTAATATTTTAAGAACTAAAATTGTTAGAGAATATAAAGATGGTTTTTATACTCATGGTCCTAAAGCTAAAGAGTTAATTAATGAAGAGTCTAAAATATCTTCTCTTAGAGGTCTAGCTAAATATATTGCGAGATATGCTTCTCATCCGCCGCTCGCTGAATCTAATATTTTAAAGTTTGATAAAGAGAGTAATCTTGTTACTTGGAAGTATTTAGATTATGAGTTAGGTGAAGATATTATTGTTACAGAGCACGTTTTTTCTTTTATTAAAAAACTTATTAGACATATTTTAGACAAAGGTTTTCATCAAATAAGATATTTTGGTTTTTATTCTAATAAAACTAGTAGAATTAAAGATAAACCTAAACTTTTAAAAGATTATCATGTTAGAGATTTAAAAAATAAGTTATATTGGCGTATAATGTTATTAGAAACTTTTGGGTATGACCCGATGCTTTGTTATTGTGGCGGCACCTTATCAGTTAATTATGAAATGTCACTTCTACCAATTAGAGAAAGAGATGATAATTATGGCTAAATTTTTTAATACTATTATAAATCAAAACCTACCGATGAAGAATTAAAATATCTTTATCAAATATATGTGAACAATACTGAGTCAAGTGACGAAGACCCAATTACCTACAAGGATTTTATTAAAAATAATAAATTAAATCTTTTCATTGATATGAAGTGCTTATACTGCCATTATGAAGTTAGAGAACCTTTAGAATTATATTCTTTTGAACTAGAAGATAGTCCCTTTCCTATGGACTGGTGTCCAGACTGTATGAAACAGTCTTTAGTTCCAAAAGATATTCATAGTAAATTAATAAAATAATTATATAATAATTTAATAACGTTCTTGCTTGAGTAATCAAGTTTTTTTAGCTTGTTGTATCCATTATTTATTTTATAAATACAATTTCCTAATCTAAGAATAAAAAACTACCTCATTCGAGATAGTTTAAACTTTTAATAGTGGCGTTCGCGAAGGGATTCGAACCCCTGACCGACAGCTTAGAAGGCTGTTGCTCTATCCTGCTGAGCTACGCGAACATATTTACTTTTAAAGCCATATATTATTATATCTCAGTTCCCAGTAAAAGTAAAGACTAAAATGAAGAAAATTTATTAAAATGTTAATTTATAGGGACCAGTAATGGTCCCTATAATATTATCCTTCAAATTGACTTAAATAAAGTTGTGAATAAAAACCTTTTTCACTTAATAACTGATCGTGTGTTCCTTGTTCGATAATGTTTCCGTCTTTTACAACTAAGATAACATCGGCATTTCTAATAGTTGAAAGTCTATGTGCAATTACGAAACTTGTTCGTCCTTGCATTAAGTTTTCCATTGCTTCTTGAATTAACACTTCTGTTCTAGTATCAACGTTTGATGTCGCCTCATCAAGTATTAACATTGGACTATTTCTTAACATCGCACGACAAATCGTAAGTAATTGTCTTTGTCCTTGTGAAATATTAGTTCCACCTTCAGTTAACACAAAGTCATAACCACCCGCAAGTGAATTAATAAAGTGATCAACTTGTGAATGTTTTGCTGCCTCTTTAACTTCATCAATTGTAGCATTAACACCATATGTTAAGTTTTCTAAAATAGTACCTTCAAACAACCATGTATCTTGTAAAACCATTGCGAATAGTTCTCTAACATTGTTTCTTTTCATTTCAAAAATATCAACACCATCAATTAGTATACTACCACTATCTAGGTCATAAAATCTCATAAGTAAATTAACCATCGTTGTTTTACCTGCTCCTGTTGGTCCAACGATTGCAACCGTTTGACCAGCTTTTACTTTGGCAGTAAAACCTTGAATTACCGGAACATCTTCTTCATAGTTAAAGTATACTTCTTTAAATTCTACATTACCTTTAACATTTTCAACAACTTTTGTTTTTTCTTCCTCAGAAGGTTCCTCTTTTTCTTCCAGAAGAGAAAACACTCTCTCAGCTGATGCTGCTGTTTGTTGAAGTACGTTTGCAATGTTACCAACTGATTGAACTGGCTGGTTAATTTGTCTTGTATATTGAATAAAGGTTGGAATTAATCCGATATCCATTGCTCCAACAATATATAAAACTGCTCCAACGAATGTTACTAATACGTAAGCTATATTACTTAAGAAAAACTGAACCGGCATCATAATCCCTGAGATAAACTGTGATTTTAAAGCAGTTTCAAACATCTCTTCATTAATTTCATTAAATCTTTTTTCAGCAACATCTTCATATTGGAATACTCTTACTACTTGTTGACCACTATATATTTCTTCAATGTGACCACTTAGCTGTCCATAAGAACTTGCTTGCATTCTAAAGTATTTTTGTGATCTTTTAATAAAGAATCTTGCTGCGAAAAATGAAATTGTCGTTGTTGTTAAAACGATTAATGCTAGAATCCAGTTTAGGACAAACATAATAACAATCATTGTAACGATTAATGTGAACCCTCTAAATATTTCTGATAAACTTTGGTTTAATGTTTGATTAATAACATCAACATCATTAGTTACTTTAGATAATACCTCACCAAATGGTTCTTTATCAAAATATGCTAGTGGCAATTTATTAATTTTATTAGTTAAGTCTTTCCTAAGTGTATAAGTTAAATTTTGAGTCATACCAATTAATAAAAAATTTTGTAAATAGTTAAATGATGAACTAACAACATAAACAACAACAATTAATAATGCTAACATGTTCATAGTTAAATCTAATCCAATAAAGTTTATTAAACCAAGTGGCCTAGACTCTCTAAATGCTGCAGTAATCTCTGTAGTAATTAACCCAACCATGTATGGTCCTAAAACAGTCATTAATGCAGCAATTATTGCAAGTAGTGCTGCTAAAAATATTTTAAAGTAATATCTTTTTAAATACTTGTTTAATTTTAATAAAGTCCCTTTTAAATCTTTCGCTTTACCAAAATTTGCACCACGGCCTCTTGGTGCTGGAGGCATTTTTTTAGGGTTACTTGCTTTTGTGTTTTTACTCATCTTCTAACTCCTCCTTAGATAATTGTGAATAAGCAATTTCTTGGTAAACTTTTGATGTTTTCATTAACTCTTTATGAGTACCTATTCCTTCAATTACACCGTTATTTAATACAATTATTTGATCTGCATCAATAATTGTATTAATTCTTTGAGCAACTATTAATTTAGTTGCTTCAACATCTTTTAATGCTTGACGTAATTTTTTATCTGTATTGTAATCTAAGGCTGAAAAACTATCATCAAAAATAAATATTTTCGGATTCTTATTAATTGCTCTGGCAATTGATAACCTTTGACGTTGACCGCCAGAGACATTTGTACCACCTTGGGAAATATTTGAATCATATTTATCATTAAATGATTCAATAAATTCTTTCCCTTGAGCAATTTCTGCAGACTTTTCAATTGTTTCAACATTGCTGTTTTTACCAAAGGCAATATTATCTCTAATTGTTCCACTAAATAATATACCTTGTTGTGGCACATAACCAATTAAGCTATATAAACTATTAAATGATAATTTGTTAATTGGTATATTATCAATTAATATTTCACCTTCTGTTGCATCATAAAATCTTGGGATCAGATTAATTAATGTTGATTTACCACTACCAGTTGATCCAATAAATGCTGTAGTTTTTCCTGCTTCTGCTTTAAAACTTATATTTTTAATAACTGCTTCATCAGCATCCATATATTTAAAGGTAACATCATTAAAGACTACTTCACCTCTTACTTTTTCAAATTCTAAATTAACTGGATTACTCTCTTCTTTAATTCTTGGTTCTAAATCTAAGACTTCCATAATTCGGTTAGCAGAAACATTCGCCCTTGGAATCATAATAAAAATCATTGTAATAAACATTAGTGACATAATTGCTCTACTGCTATATTGTTGTAATAACAATAATTCTTCCGGATTTAAACCTGTTCTTGCTTCAAAATTAATATGATTAGCGCCAAAGAACATTATAGCTAGACTAGTTAGACCTAAAACTAAACCTAGCGTTGGCCAAAGAAATCCAGCAGTTCTTCCAACAAAAATATTTATTTTCTTTGTTTCTAAGTTTACTTTATCTATTTTTTCTTCTTGATATTTTTGGGTGTTATGGGCTCTAACAACTCTTAACCCCGTTAAGTTTTCTCTTGTTACTAAATTCATTTTATCCATTAGTTTTTGCATTTTTGCAAAATAAGGTAATATTATTACAAATATTGTAATTAAAATAATTAATAGTGATACTAAAGAAATTGTTAAAACAATTGATAAACTTGCATTAATTCTAATTGCCATAACGATTGCTCCAATCGCCATAATTGGTTGTAAAAACAAAAAACCTAAAATAAAGTTTACATACCCTTGTAATTGTTGAATATCGTTAGTAGTTCTTGTTATTAATGATGAGACAGTAAAATAATCCATTTCATCTAGTGAAAAAGATTCCACTTTTTTATAAACTTCTCTTCTTAATTCCATAGCAAACCCTGAAGCTACTTTCGATTCAAAGTATCTTGAAAGAATTGTTAAAATTATAATAAAAATAATTATCACTAACATTATACCTGCTGTTATAAATATAGGTTGCCATTCAGATGAGTTAAATAGTTTGAAAAAATCACCAATCCCATTAATTGATGTTTCAGTTTTATCTTCCATGGCTTGTCCTAATAGTTTAGCCATATAATTTGGTAATAATAGTTCTAAAATTCCTCTAACAGCAATAAAAAATATAACTAATACTACCGACCATTTATACTTCTTTAAATATTTAAGTATTTTTATCATTAATAAATCCTACCTTATTTTAATATAGTAAAAGGAAAGAGTATTATTTCTTTCCTTTATTAGTTTCAATGTGGTTTAGAAGAATGTTAGCTTTTAAAACTATTTCTCCTTCTGTTAATCCATTTTTTTGGATAATGGTATTATACCACTTATATAAATGTTTGTAATATGTAATACTTTCTTTTTTTGTTTTTAAAATAGGTCCTAAATAATAATCCTCATTATTTAAAACCATTTCTCCTCTAACAACTTCTAATATTACATAATAATGTTTATCATTAATAATATGTTCATTAGTAATTTTAAAGTTGTTAGCACTTAAAAATCTTCTTAGTTTATCATTTTTATTGTTAGCTTGTAAAATATATTTAATATCATTATTATTAGGCGCATCTTTTAGGATGTTTGCGATTAAATTACCACCCATACCAGCTATTACAACCAAATCAAATTCACTTTTAACACCTTTAAATCCGTCTGTTAAAATAAATTCAACATTGTAATTAGTTAAGTTATTTTTAGCGTTGTTTAGAGGTAATTCATTAATATCGGTTGCGATTGCTTTTCTTATTTTACCATTATCAAACGCTTTTTTTATCAAATAACCGTGATCTGTTCCAATATCTAGTAATATATTAGTATTTTTATCAATTAAACTTGCAATAAAATTTAGTCGTTTATTTTTTATCATAATAAAAGTCGCGTAGCCTTTGTTGTCTTGAAGGATGTTTTAATTTACGCATTGCTTTTGCTTCAATTTGACGAATTCTTTCTCTTGTAACTCCAAACTCACGACCAACCTCTTCTAATGTATAAGTATTACCATCATATAGGCCATATCTAAGTCTTAACACTTTTTCTTCACGATCAGTTAGTGTAGATAATATTTCATCTAGTGCTTGTAGAGTCATATCTTGCAGTAATGACTCATGTGGGTTAAGCGTTGATGTATCACTAATAAAATCTCCAAGTGATGAATCTTCTTCTTCACCAACAGTTGCTTCTAGTGAAATTGGTTCTCTTGATATTCTTTGAATATCTTGCACTCTTTCAGCAGTTAACTCCATTTTTTCACCAATTTCAGCAGCTGTTGGTTCACGTCCAAACTCTTGTGTTAATTGTCTTGTAATTCTTGCCATTTTGTTAATTGTTTCAACCATATGAACAGGTATTCTAATAGTTCTAGCTTGATCAGCTACAGCTCTTGTAATTGCTTGTCTAATCCACCATGTTGCGTATGTTGAAAATTTAAAACCCTTTGTATAGTCAAATTTATCAACCGCACGGATTAAACCCATATTACCTTCTTGAATTAAGTCTAAAAACAATAAACCACGATTAGTATAATTTTTTGCAATAGATACAACTAATCGGTAGTTAGCTTCAACTAGTTTATCTTTAGCATCAGAACCATCTAGTATTAATTCTTTTAGTTCTTTAACATCTTCATCGCTTAATTCTAGTTCGCCATTTTCAAAATAATTAAGCTGTTCTTTAGCAGTTTTACCCATTTCAATAATTTTTGCAAGTCTAACTTCTTCTTCTTGATTAATTAAGGGAATTTGGCCGATTTCTTTTAAATACATTCTAACTGGATCATCGGTTCTAGTGATTATTGGTGTATCTTCAACTTCAAGTAACTCTTCTTCTTCAACTTCTAGTCCAGCAAGTGATAACTCATCTGGCTCTTCATCTAAATAATCATCATGAATTTCAAGTTCATCTTCATCATGATCTTGATCCTTTTGATGTTTAACTAAAAGTGTTACTCCTTCTTCTTCTAATTGTTCAACTAAATAATCAAAATCTAAGTCTTCAGTTACTTGTTTTCTTACATCTTCTTCGTTAATCTTTTTACTTTTACCAGCTTTTTTTACTAGTGCATTTATTACTTTGTTTATATCTTCCATTTTTTAATTCTCCTTAACTTTTTTTAATGTTAACTGAATTTGACTTAATTCAGTTAACTCTCTTTCAACTATATCACCTTGGCGATACTTTTCAGTAATTAACCCCATTAAATACTCTTTTCGACGTTCTTTTGAAGTGATTTTTAAAAGTTCAATGTATTGTTCGATTTCTTCTTCTTCTAAGTGATTTTGATTAACCCAATTAGGGTTTTTTTGAATTTTTTCTTCAAAATAAATTAATTCATCTTCATTTAACAAATCTTTAAATATTCTTAAATCAAAATCATTATAAAGACTATAATAAGCAACTAATTTTCCTCTTATATTACTTAAAGTTAAATTTGAATAATCATTAATGGTAAGTCTATCTGTTATTCTTTCACACCATACTTTAGATCTTATCATTAAAATAAGCAATCTTTTTTCAGCTTGTTCGTATTTAGTAGGAATAGTTATTTTTATCTTTTTAGGTGGGGCAGAAATTATTGGTGTATCTTTTGCGACTATTTTAATTGATGATTCATCAATTTGTAAATCATTCGCTAGTTTCTTTCTATATATTGCAATAATTGCCGGTGCCGCAAAACTTAACATTTTTTTAACATTATTAATAAATATTTGAATTTCATTAGCGTTATTTAAGTTTGTATTATTTAAATAATAATTATATTCAAACTCATAAGCATCATAACTTTCTTTTTCTATTAATTTTAAAAATGCTTCGCCCCCATTATTTTTAATATAATCATCAGGGTCAACTTTATTAGGTAGTTTTAAAACTTCCACTAACATCTTGTTTTGAAGTAATCCTGGTGTAATTTTCAAAGTTGCAGATATTCCAGCATTATCACCATCAAAGGCTACTAAGACATTATTTGTTAAGTTTTTAATTAATCTTATTTGCTCGTTTGTTAGGGATGTTCCCATTGTCGCAATTCCATTTTTAACACCATTTTGATGGCTACTTATAACATCGAAGAAACCTTCAAAAAGAATTGCTTGTTTTCTTCTTCTAATTTCTAGTCCTGCTTCACTAATATTATATAAAACTAAACTTTTTTTAAATATTTTAGTATCTGGACTATTTACATATTTAGTATTTTCTTTAGCACTTAGTGCTCTTGCACTAAATCCAATTGGTTTGCCATAATTGTTTGTAATCGGAAACATTAATCTGTTTCTAAAGAAATCATAATATGTACCATCTGTTGCTCTTTTTATTAACCCTACATCAATCATATCAGTTGTATTATATTCTTTTGACTTTAAGTATTGATAAAGAGCATCTTTTTGATCTGGTGAATAGCCTAAATTAAAGTATTCGATTGATTCATTGTTAATTTTTCTTTTATTTAAATAATTAACAACTTCAAGTCCTGAAATACTATTTGTTAAATTAAATTTATAATAATCTTGGGCATCCTTCATTAACTCATAAAGTTTAGTGTTTGGATCAACTTCTTTATTAATATAAGTTTCTACTTCAATTCCTAAAATATCTGCTAGTTCTTTAGCCGCTTGATAGAAAGGGATGTTTTTAATTTGACGATAAAAGTTTATCGGTCTACCTCCTTCACCACAACCCATACACTTTGCGATATTTTTTTCTGGAGAAACTGAAAAGCTTGGAGTATTTTCTTCATGAAATGGACAAAGACCCATATAGTTTTTGCCGCGTCTTTCAAGTTTAATGAACTCGCTTGCAAGTGCTACTATATCAGTTTCATTATCAATTCGATCTAATATCTCTTTTGGTATTGACATGAAGATTCCTCCTTACATTCTTTATTATTATAATACTACTTCCTTTTCTATATAAGACTTTAACTCATCAATATGAAGTCTAATTTGCTCCATTGTGTCACGGTTTCTAATTGTAACAGTATTGTCATCCATTGTTTGATGGTCAATTGTAATTGCAAAATATGTTCCAATTTGATCTTGTCTACGGTATCTTCTGCCAATATTTTGAGTATCATCATAAACTACATCAAAATCTTTAGAAAGCATGCTATATACTTCTAGCGCTTTATCACTGTGTTCTTTTTTATGAAGTGGTAGTATTGCTGCTTTATATGGGGCAAGGAACGGATGAATTTTTAATAATTCTCTAGTTTTACCATCTTCTAATTCTTCAACTTCATACGCATCAGATAAAAACGCTAAAAATAATCTTTCAACCCCAACTGATGGTTCAATTACATATGGAATATATCTTTCATTAGTTTCTGGATCTAAATAAGTTAAGTCCTCTTTAGAATGATTTTGGTGTTGTGTTAAATCAAAATCAGTTCTAGATGCTATCCCCCATAATTCATCAAATCCCCAAGGGAATTTATACTGAATATCAGTAGTTGCATTTGAATAGTGACTAAGTGCTTCTGGTTTATGATCATCTAATCTTAAATTATCTGCATTTAAACCTAGATTTGTTAAAAAGTTAAAACAATATTTCTTAAAGTTTTCAAACTCTTCTAATTCAGTACCTGGTTTTACAAAGTATTGTAGTTCCATTTGTTCAAATTCTCTAGTTCTAAAAATAAAGTTACCTGGCGTAATTTCATTTCTAAAGGCTTTACCTACTTGAGCAATTCCAAACGGAATTTTCTTTCTTGATGTTCTTTGAACATTTTTAAAGTTAATAAAAATACCCTGTGCTGTTTCTGGTCTTAAATAAATTTTATCAGCCGTTTCTTTAACAACTCCTTGATGTGTTTCAAACATCATATTAAAAGATCTAATTGGTGCATAGTCAAGTTTCTCGCAGTTTGGACAAACAATTTTATTATCAACAATAAAATTATACATCTCTTCATTACTCCAACCATCTGCATTAGTGCCATCAAACTCTTCAATTAATTTATCTGCTCTAAAACGGTTATTACATGAACGACACTCTATTAATGGGTCACTAAAACCTGCAACATGTCCACTAGCCACCCAAACATTTGGATTAAGTAGAATTGAAGTATCTACTAAAACGTTATTAGGAGTTTCTCTTTGGAATTTGTTAATCCAAGCTCTTTTAATA
>DURF01000168.1 GCA_012837395.1 Acholeplasma sp.
CTTCTTTTGAAAGATTAAGTTTAAAAGCATTTGTTGCTGCTAGAGTTAATGCAGCAAAGCTGCTTGCACTAGAAGCAAGACCTGCAGATGTTGGAACATTATTAACTGATGTTACTTCAACGTAGTCTTTAATGTTATATTTACTTCTTATTAAGTTTAAGTGATTAACGACTCTTTTATTTAGTTTCTCATCACTTATACCATTAATAGTTATTTTATCTTTAATTAAATCTTTATTTACTGTTACTTTAGTATCTGTAAATAACTTATCAATTGTAAAAGAAAGACTAGCCTGAAAAGGTAGTCTTAATTTTTCATTCTTTTTTCCCCAATATTTAATTAAAGCGAAATTTACATGCGCTCTAGCTTTCATTTAAATCTCCTAATCTATACAACCATACATCAATATTTAATAATTTAAATTCCTTAATAATATTTTCTGCTGTTACTAAATCTTCAGTAATTCCAATAACACAACCACCCATACCACCACCGGTAAGTCTTGCACCTAAGATCCCAAACTCGTATGCATCAGCAATAGTTTTTTCTAGAGTAGCATTTGAAACACCAATTGTTTCTAATGCCGCTTGATTTTTTTTCATTGCATTTGCTAGTTCTTTAATATTATTATTTTCTAAATACTTTTTAGAATTAACTACAACTTCTTTAATTTCTTCAAACGCTTTATTAATTAAGGTTGGATTTTTTTGTTTTAAGCTTAAAACTGCTTCAACCGCCAATTTTGTTTGGCTCATCATTTTAGTATCAATAATTAATAAATATCCATCAAAGTTAATATCAACTACCTTAAAACCTTCATTTCTAACAAACCAAACTGGTTTTTGTTTAACAATAGTTAAAACATCTAGTCCGCTTGGATTTGTATGATGGATCTTTTCAGCATACATACTATGCTCTATTAACTCATCATCACTTAATTCTTTATTAAAAGCATTAAACAAAGCTCTTGTAGTAGCAACCGATAACGCGGCACTAGATCCAAGACCTCTTTGAGGTTCTATGTTTGATGTTACTTTAAAGTGGAGCCCATGTTTTGGCATTTCTAATAAATCTAAAATATAATATACTAATTGTTGCATTCCGAAAATAGTATTACTACCATCTTTTAAATATCCGTTATGAAATCTTGATTCAATTGTTAACTCTTCATTTGTTTTAAATACTTCAACAGTTGTTAAGCAACCGTTGAAAGGAACAGCAATTGCTGGAACTCCATATACAACCGCATGTTCACCAACTAATATTATTTTAGCACCACTCGTGCCACTACCTAATTTTTCCATATTACCATCCAATAATTTGCCCTAATAGTGGTGCTGCATAGAACGCCATAAACTGTACGCCATAACTAACACCCTTCTTATTTAAAAACCCACTAATTAAACTAACAATTAAAATAATTATTAATCCTAATATGCCTGAATCTAAAAACACTAATAAAACAACTAATCCAATCAATAAAGCAAGCACTGCTTCTTGTGGAATATATTTAAAAACTAACTCTGTCATTTTACTTGAATATTTTAAAGATAAATAAACGGTAATAGATAGTGCAATTACAACTCCTACTAAAATAGCAACCAAACTATTTCCAAAACTTAAATCTAAAAAGCTATTTTCTGGATCAAAAATAACTGCGCCTGGACCCATAGCGGCAGGACTTATTGGAAATTTAAGTGCTAGGAGTGAAATCATTATTCCTGCTAAATATGCCGCATTAGCAATCGCATTCATGCTTGAAACCTTAGTATATGCTCTTTCTGTATCATCTTCAATTTTACTTGTTGTTGTGTCCCCTATTAGAAGTGTCATTCCAACAGGTGATAAAAAGATTGTAAGGCTTGCGATAATACTAGAAATAATTGATACTTTAAATTCTTTCCTGCCTAAAATATTAAATAACCCTATCTTTTCCTTACTATCTTTTTCTATTCTTATATCTTTATTACCAACCACTTCTAACTTCTTTCTTGTTGGTTTAAAGAGTAACATAAATATATTAAAAAGTAGCGGTCCAATTGTAATACTTAAGAAGAATGGTGTTCCACCAATTGGGTGAATTTTTCTTGCAAGTAAAACGATAAAACCAAAAGGTATAATTGTTAATAAAGAAATTATTTTATTTTTACTTAGTAAAGATAAAACAATTGCACCAACAAAGAATATTTGGTTGTTATACTTAGCGATATTACTACTAATACCAATACTTGTATATTTTTCTATTAAATAAACAACTAAATAAACTAATAGCGCAACAGGTATTGCAACAAGTGTTCCTACTAAAGAACCCATCGTCATTTTTTTAATACTTTTAGTTGTTTGACCTTTTTCTTTTAAATAACTACTACTCTCAATTAAAGGTGTTGACATAACACCGCCTGGAATAGACGTTAATGCGGTTGGAATTGAATCTGTAACGTTTAGTGCAACCACAGATGCAATAAAAAACGTTAAGATAACCATAGTCGGCAGCCCAAGCGCTACTAAAACAGCTGAAATGGGCACTAAAACTGACGTTTCATCAGTCCCTGGGATAATTCCTATAATTGTATATAAAACTGTTGCAAGTACAGCACCAAGCGCCATTTGGAGTAATAATATTATTTCAAATGTCATCTTTTTGTTCCTCTACAACTTCTAAATTTCTTTTTGGCTTAATCCATATTGTATTAATAGTAAAACCTAATACAATCGCAACAAGTCCAATAACAAGCTTTAAATCACTTTTAACTGGTATTAATAACGCAACTATTAAAAAGAGAAGTTGAATTATAATTCCAATTACAAAATCTTTTATATTAATATGTTCTCCCCATATCAAAACATTTTTTTCATCTTTTGGTGTTTGTTTCATGTTGCCCTCCTGGTAATTGTTCGTTTATAGAACATAGATATATTATACATATTTTTCGTAATTTTTCAACTATATTTGTAGCACTAAACAAACAGCACCTAAAATGGTGCTGTTTTCTTTAATTATTTACTGTTAATAATTTTTTAGCATTATTATAGAAAATTTCTTCTAAATATTGATCATTTATCTTTCCCTTAAGATGGTCATACGCTTTTCTTAAATTGCTTGATCTAGTGTTATTGTTATGTACGTCACTTGCGATAAAGTCAATTAGTTTATTTTTAAGTAAGTTATTAATATATTTCTTTTCTTTTCTATCATTTGGATTATATACAGTTTCTGCATTTACTTGAATTAGTGCACCTAATTCTTTTAAGTATTTAATATCTGATTTTTTAATATAACGATATCTTTCAACATGAGCAATTATTGGTATAAGACCTAGCGCTCTTAAGTTTAAAACTACTTCATCAATCATTGGGTTGTTAACATAACTAAACTCTATTAAGATATAGTTACTATTCGCAAGCGTTAATTTTTTATAATCAGGTCTTAAGTGTGAAATAAATCTTACTTCATGCCCAAAATGAAGATTAATTCTTAAATTATTTTCTATTACTTTGTTTTTTAACTCAACAAATTTTTTCTGTTGTTCTTCAACTGTTGACTTAGTAGCAACAGATTGAAAATGAGGAGTTGCGATAACATCAGTTATTCCATCATCAACCATTTTTAAAATCATTTGGAGTGCCTCATCAAATGATTTAGCTCCATCATCGACATTTGGAATAATGTGTGTATGAATATCAATAAGTTTAAGAGCCATAATAGTAGTAGCGCTGATTATTTCTAAGTTTGACTTGTGAAAGAATTATTCCGATAATTGGTGTGTTAATTTTATTTAACTCGTGAATTCCTTCTTTTACTTCTCTCTTTCTCGCGATATTTTGTCCCACAACATATAATACTCCATCGACAATCTTTGAAATGTAATATGCATCAGAAACTAAATATGTTGGTGGTGTATCTAGAAGTATGTAATCATACTTTTCTTTTAATAAGTTGAAAAGTTCTTTTAACTTATTAGATGTTAATGCGTTAGCTATAGCGGTAATTCTTTTACCTGCTACTAAATAGTCAAAACCAAACTGTTCAGAAGTTTCAAGAACTTCATCTAATTTTTTTTCACCTAGTAAGTAATCGGTCAAACCATTTTCATTTGGCACTCTAACAAGATGATGTAACTTTGGTCGTCTTAAATCTAAATCAATTACTATAACCTTTTTCCCTCTTTGTCCTAGCAAGTACGCTAAGTTAGAAATTACTGTTGTCTTTCCTTCTGATTGGGTTGTAGAAGTTACTTGAATCGTTTTAAATTTATTGTCAACATTTGAAAACTCCAAATTTAAAATTGTTTTTTGTAAACTCTCTGTTCCATAAGAAAGTGGTTGTTCTTTGGCTAATAAATAATTATAGTCTTCTATTCTCTTTTTCTTAAATAATTTTTCGTATCTACTCATTTTTATCCCTTCCTTACTTCATACTCAGGAATTTCACCAATAACTTGGATACGTAGTTCCTTTTCAATTTCTTCTTTAGTCTTATATCCTGTATTAATCATTTCAAAAGCAAAAACAATTACAAGACCAACAACTCCACCAAGTAACAATCCAACAAATGTAAATAATATTTTATTAGGTGAGTGATACTTAGCCTCTGAAACATAAAGATTTGAAAGATTACCTTTTAATGTTTGAGCCATATTATAAGTCTCATCATCTGTAATATTAATTAATGTTAAAATGATTGTTTCATTTGCTATTTTTGCTAATTCAGGATCTTCTGAAATAAATGTTATTTGAATTAAAAGACTTCCTGAGGTGTTAGACACACCCATATTATTTTTAACTTGCTCAGCTGTTATTTCATAACCTAAACTTTGTAAAACATCAGCAGTTTGACTTGGGACCAAGTCAATTTTAGTTAAAATATCAACTGTCGACTGAACCAACCTTTGTGATTCGACTGTATTAACTGTTCCATTTTCTCCTGCACGAACTTGAACCATAATTGCTCCGATTGATTGATATTTTGGAGTAGCAATTAAAAAAGCATAAACTGCTAACAATATTCCCCCTAATAAAGTAGTAGTTACTAAAAACCAAAACCTTTTTTTAATAATTGCAACAATATCAGTTAACGATATTGTTGATTCTTCTTCTATGAATTCTTGATTTTCCATAATATTAATCTCCTTTTATATACTCTTA
>DURF01000169.1 GCA_012837395.1 Acholeplasma sp.
AAGACTTCATCATTAATTTTTTCTTTAATTTCATTAATAGTTTTTTCATCAGTAATATCAGCTTTATTTAAAACAACTATTTGTTTTCTATTTAATAATTCTTTATTATAGTTTCCTAATTCATTATTAATGATTTCATATTTTCCAATTGGATCTTCATCAGTCAAATCAATCATATGTAAGAAAATACGACATCTTTCTAAATGTTTTAAAAATCTAATGCCAAGCCCATGGCCAATTGAAGCATTTTCAATTAAACCAGGTAAATCAGCAATAACAAAATCATTATCTTTAAAATTAACCATTCCTAAATTAGGTTGAAGGGTTGTAAATGGATAGTTAGCTATTTTAGGTCTTGAATTAGAAACAACCGATATAAAAGTTGATTTTCCAACATTAGGAAACCCAAGTAGGCCAACATCTGCTAAAACTCTTAAATCTATTCTTATTTTTCTATTTTCACCTAAATCTCCATTTTCACTAAATCTTGGAGCTTTATTTTTACTAGTCATAAAGGCTTTATTACCTCGACCACCACGACCACCTTTGGCAACAATTAACTCTTGGCCATGAAAAGTTAGTTCACCAATTTTTTCATCCGTTTCAAAATCATAAACAATTGTGCCAAGTGGAACTTTAATAATTTCATCAATAGCATTAGCACCATCCATACTTTTAGACTTACCATTTTCCCCATTTTTAGCCTTAATATGTTTTTTATATCTAAACTCCATTAATGTGCTTTTACCTTCATCTCCTAAAAAGATAACGTTACCACCACGACCACCATTACCACCGCTTGGTCCACCAAATTCAACGTGTTTTTCACGCCTAAAAGAGGTCATACCATGACCGCCTCTTCCTGCATATACTTCAACTACTACTTCATCAATAAACATTTAAAATCACCTACTTTGTAAGAAAAAAGGATAACCAAAAGTTATCCTTCATAAACTGAAACTTGAGTACGATTACGAGCAATTTTTTCATATTTAACAACACCATTTACTGTTGAAAATAATGTGTCATCTCCACCACGTCTAACATTTGTTCCTGGGTGAATTTTAGTTCCTCTTTGTCTATAAATGATTGCTCCTGCTTTTGCAAATTGTCCGTCAGATAATTTTTGACCTAATCTCTTTGAATGGGAATCACGTCCGTTACGTGAAGAACCCACACCTTTTTTAGATGCAAATAACTGTATGTTAATTTTTAACATGTTATTCCTCCTTTTGATACTTAATATATTTTGGATATTGTTTTTCTAAATCATGTAAAGTGTAATCTAAGTTAATTAATAGTTTGTCTAGAATTTTATTTTCTTTTAAGACATCTAACTTAAAGTATCCTTCTTCGATCACAAATTCAATGTGATCATTAAAACCTACTAAATTGATCGCATTTGCAGTTACAATAATTGCGGTTGAAACTGCTGCACATACTATATCTTTACCTGATTCGTCAAATTCTGCATGACCAGATATTTCAATAGTTCTCAAAACATTTTCATCGAATATAAAATTAGCTTTAATCATAATATTAGCTTAAGATAATATCTTCGATAACTAATTTAGTATAGCTTTGACGGTGACCTTGTTTTTTATGGTAGTTTTTCTTTGGACGGTATTTAAATATAATAATTTTTTTACCGCGTCCTTGTTTTTCTACTTTTGCTGTAACTTTGGCACCTTTAACAAAAGGTTTACCAATTTTTACTTTGTCGCCACCAACTGCAACTACTTCAGTAAACTCAAAAGTTTCGCCAGCTTCTACATCTAACTTTTCTACAAAGATTGTATCACCTTTAGCAACTTTAACTTGTTTACCACCAGTTTTTATAATAGCATACATGTCGTTTCCTCCTTAATTTTATTTGAAGACTCACTATTAAGGTAGTAGATAAACTACGTTTATAACCTCATCTATGTGGTACAACTACTATATTATAGACAATTAGGTCTTAAATGTCAAACTTTTTAAACCTATTTTTTTAAAAAACAATTATTCTTCATCAGTATCTTTCTTTTTTCTTTTAAACATCGAAAAAACCTTCCTTGGAAACATCATTAAACCGTCACCAACAACACTCGGAAGCATACCTGCAGCTTCTAATAAAGCGCCTCTTCTTATTTCTTCTTTAGTAATTTCTTTAGCATCACTAAACAAATACTTTCTTGTAACAATACCAATTCTTAAAGTTAATAAAGCATTTGATATCCCTTGTAAAACCGATGAAATTAAAGGCTTAATAAGGGGTATTTCTCCTAAAACATTCATAGTACTTGTTGGAAGAATATCATTTAAGTCCATATTTTCTAAACCTTCAGCAATTAAGGCAGTTGAAAATACATTAATAGTTAGTTTAGATAAATTTTTCATATTAGGTCTAAAACCACACATTACTACTAACTCTTTAATCATCTTTAAATTAACAACTACAACCGTATATAAATCAAGTCGACCATTTTGAGATATAGCTGTTGAGATCATTACGGTTTTAGCGTTTCTTCGAATAGTTTTATTTAGTTCTTTTTTTAGTTGTTTGTTAAAAACTTTATTTAAAACTAATTTTAATTCTTCATCATCTTTTTTCGCTTCTTTTAATTCTTGTTTTAACTCCTCAGTTAAAATATCTTGTTCTAAAAGGCGATCAGCAACTTTACGGTAAACACGTCTATTTTTTCTGCTGTCTTTATCTAGAGTTGTTTCAATACTAAATGATGGTGAAAATAAAATGATATGAACTGGTCTTAATATTAAGATATATACTAAGATTACTGTTAAACCATAAAAGGCATATTCAACATATTTGTTAATATTTCTTAACCTTTCGCCAACACCTAAAACGCTACTTAATAACATTAATAAAAATAAGACAATAACGCCTAGTGCTACCATGTACCATAATAACTTAGTTTTTGATCTTTTTTCTTTCATAAAAGGCCCCCTTAGAATAAGTTATTAATATTATACCATTTTAAATATAATTATAAAATAAAAACTCTATCTTCTTTATAACTATAAAATTCTTTATTACCAATTATAATATGATCAATTATTTCAATATCCATCATTTCAGATATTTTAATTAACTCTTTAGTTGAATTTATATCTGCAATAGAAGCTCTAGCATGACCAGTTGGGTGATTATGAACTAAAATTATATATGATGCACTTACCTTTACCGCATCTTTAAAGATTTCTCTTGGGTGAAGTAGAACTTCATCTACTGTACCAATATATATTAATGATTTTTTAATTAAACCTAATTTTGAATTTAAATATAAACAGTAAAAATGTTCTTGTTCTTCATATATTAAATGTTTCATTAAGTGATAAACATCTTCACTATTTTTAATAGTTAAATCATGGCGAACAGTTTTTTCTAATCTTTTTCCTAGTTCAATTGCGGCAATAATAGTAGTTGCTTTTGCTTCTTTTATGCCAGGAATTTTTAAAAGTTCATTAATTGTTACATTTTTTAAATCAGAAATTTGTTCTAATTTATATACTACATCTTTTGAAAGTTCAATAACTGATTTATTTTTATTACCTGTTCTAAGTAATATCGCTAAGAGTTCAACATTAGATAGTCTTCTTACTCCATAATTAATTAACTTTTCTCTTGGCCTTTCACTAATTGGCATTTCTTTAATTAAATACATATATTATCATCTCCTATTATATATTAGTATTTAATAGGTGTTTTTACTTTAAAGAAAAGGTGAGAAATCTCACCTTTAATTAAAATTATTTTTAATATAGCCAATAAAATGAAGTGAACCAGTTACAATTATAACTTCATTTTCTTTAATATTATTACTTAATTCATTTAATAATGAAATACTATTTTCAACATATTTTATTTTCTCATTTGAAAAGGGCTTTAAACTTTCAAATCTAAAATCTGGAAATGATGTTAAAATTATTTTAAAATTATAAGCTTTAATAATATTTAACATCTCATTAATATCTTTATCTCTCAGAGCACTAAATAAAACTGTTACTTTTTTATCTTTAAAAATAGTATTCACATTTCTAAATAACGCTTCTATTGCTGGTTTATTATGAGCTCCATCAATATATATGTTATGTTTAATTTCTTCTAGTCTTCCGGGCCAATAAGTATTTTTAAATGAATCAATAATTTTATTATCACTAA
>DURF01000170.1 GCA_012837395.1 Acholeplasma sp.
GCACGTTCACAAGATTATTATATTAGGCTTACACCTTCCCTAACTCGCTTAAATATTAATTGCTTGTTACTACTCTTTTTCATAGTTTATAACTAGAAACAAAAAAGTCCCTAGACTTTGTAAAAAAGTCTAAGGACGAATTAAATCCGTGTTGCCACCTTAGTTCTAGATATATATCTAGCTCTCATTTCTTTTGTCGTAAAAGTTTAACGGTTAAGCCTTAGTGTTCTTCGACCTAACAGCTCCAAAGCACGTTCATAAAGTATTTATACTAGTTTTCATCAACCACTAGCTTTCTTAAATAAATAGTCTTTATTACTACTCTTCTTCATCGCTTTCTTATAATTATACACTTATTTTAAAACTTTGCAAGATAAAAGTTGAAAAAAATATTTTTATTCTTCTTCACCAAAAATTGATAATTGACGATAATTTCTATTATCAATAATTACTTGCCATTTAGCACTTCTACCTGTTCCTAGAGCCATTATTTTCTTTTCTTCTCTAAGTCTTTGTAAAGTTAGATTAATGGTTGCATCACTTATATTAGGATGTGCTCTTCTTAAATCTTCTTTTGAGAATTGACGGTTAAACTTTAAAATAGTATTTTCAACACTATCAGTCTTGTTCAAATCTTTTTCAAATTCGTATTCATACGCAAACGAATCAATTTCTTCATATGATCTCATTAATATTTGATAAATAATTTCATTTAAGTTATCAGTTTGTGAAAACTTACTTGCCCAATTATAGTTTGCTTGATCAAGTGCGAACTTAATTGGTTCAATTAAACTATTATAATGTTTAAAAAATGAAACATATTGAAAGATTGGAAACATTTGAAATAATAACGCATATAATAAAAATAGGGCAACTTTATCATTAAAATTATCAAATATTTCCATATTAATAAAATCAACATAAAAGTTTGTTATAATTGTTGTTGTTTCATATTTCTTTTCTTTTAAAATATTATAATATAATTCAATTAATTTTTCTAAGTCTTCTCTTGCAGAATATTTCTTTTTAGTCGCAAGCAGTCCTTCTTGTTCATTAACGGTTTTTCTAGTCCAATTAACATTAGAATGTTTATAAGTTAGTGTTTTAGATAACTCTTGAGCTTCATTAGCCAGTAATTCAAACTTTTTATAACCGGTTTGTATCCTATAAATAATTTTCTTTATATTAATTAATAATTGTTCATCTTTAGTACTTGGTGAAATTTTTTTCTTTGCACAAAGTTTAATTCTTGCGTCAGTAAGATTTAAATTAAATAGTTTAGCTACTTCAACAACATCGCGCTCTAAAGTACGCGCCATGAAAGCTTCATGGTCGCGTTTGAAAAGTTCATTATAATAAAATGTTTTCCCTTTAGATTCATATAAGTTTAATAACAAAATTAATGTTTCTTGTCTTATTTGAATTCTACTTATATTTTTAAGTGCGTTCATTGTTAGTCTTCGTAACTAGATCCACCAATAAATTCACGTAATATTGAATTTACTGGAACTAATCTTTCTTCTATATCAATAAAATATTTCAAAAACTTTGTTAATCGGTTTGCTGTAATAAAATGACGACTATTATCATCTATCTTTTCTAATTCTTTTAAAGCGTGACTCTTTAAAACACCAAATTCATAAGTTAGTTCACTATTAAAAACATAGTCAGCTTCTTTTTGGAATGGATAAATCCATTTGAATTCACCACTTCTTACACTACTCCACATATCAAATGTATCTTCAGCACTTGAGTTACGATACTTTTTATCTCTAACCATTCTTCTTAATAATCTTAAATCAGTAATTGAAATAGGATTATGATTATCAATATGAAGTTGGGTCTGAGGAGCTATATAGATTTTATATTTTTGATGATTTGGAACACTCTTAGTTAATTCATTATTAAGGGCATGTATTCCTTCGATAATAATAATTTCATCTTCTAATACTTTAATTGTTCTACCTTCTTCTCTTTCTCCTTTTTGGAAATTAAATTTAGGTAGTTGTACTTCTTCACCACGAACTAAAGCTGACATATGTTTATTAAATAGTTCAACATCAAGTGCATTAATATGTTCTAAATCCGGTGAACCATCTTTATTTTTAGGAGCTTGTTCTTTGCCTAAGTAATAATCATCAATTGAAATCATAACAGGTTTAATACCACGGGTTTTTAGTTCTACTCTTAAACGATTTGAAAAGGTTGTTTTACCACTTGATGATGGTCCTGCAATAGCAATTAAACTAATTTCATCACTTGATTCTTCAATAATAGTTCCTAGTTCATTTAATTGTTGGTTATGTTTAGTTTCACACATATTAACAAAATCAACTAAACTTCTTTTACTTGAACTTAGTTGATTAATATTAGCAATATTTCTACCACCTAATAAAGTACCCCATGCGGTTGCTCTTCTTAAGGCTCTACCAAAGACTGGTTCATCTTCAAATTTTGGAATTACACCACCTTCTTCAGCTCTTGGATATTGAATTAAAAAACCTGGATTATGTAGAAACATTTTAAAATGTTTTAAAATTCCTGTTTCTGGTAACATATAGCCAAACATATAGTTAAAATAGCCATCACATTCATAAAGGTTAACATATTCTTCTTTACGATATTTTAAAACTTGAACTTTATCAAGCATGCCAAAACTTGTATA
>DURF01000171.1 GCA_012837395.1 Acholeplasma sp.
AAAAATCGGAAGTTATAAGTAATAAAGGAATTCACAAAAATAATTTTAATGTTCAAAATTTAAGTGAACTTCACATATCTAAGTTAAGGTTTACAAATGTTTTATTATACTTAAATGTTGCTAATATACCACAAAAGATATATAATAGTGGTATGTTAGCAACAAAAGGGTGTATAAATATGACTAATCAAGATAAAATATTGAAAATATTAGAAGATAATAATGGGCACATATCTCGCAAAACCATTGTTGAAAATGATATTCCAACAATATATTTAACACGCCTTGTAAATGAAGGTATAATTGAAAGAGTAAGTAAGGGAATATATGTTGATGTTAATTATTTGCAAGATGAACTATATACATTTAGTTTAAAATATCCAAAACTAGTTTTTTCAAGAAGAACTGCTCTATACTTAAATAATCTGTCAAATCGTTCAATTGGTGTTATAGAAGCAAATGTTCCCAGAAATTATAACAATAAAAATATTAATGATATAAAAATTTATAGAGTTAATGAAATTACATATGAAACGGGGAAAGAATACATAAAAACAGATTTTGGTAACTTAGTTCCAACCTATAATATCGAAAGATGTATATGTGATTTATATTTATTAGATGATTATGATCTAGAACAAAGAAAATATGCTATTGATTATTATATAACGCAAGGAATAAATCGTGAAAGATTATATGAGTATTCAAAAATATTTGGTATTTATGAAAAAATGTTAGGAATATTTGAGGTGTTGTAATAGTGAATTCACAAAAACTTAATGCACTTATTAGAAAGAAAGCAAAAGAATACAATGTGTCAATACAAGACTTTTACGATATCTATTTTTTTGAAGAATTTTTAAATAGATTAAGTAAATCGAATTATCATGATAAATATATTTTGAAGGGTGGATTTTTGTTAGAAAACATTATTGGAATTGAAAATAGAACAACATTGGATATAGATTTATCATATAAATCAAAGAGGATTGATGAAGATGAGCTTATAAAGGAATTTAATGAAATTTTAGATGCCGTTAATAATGAAACTATTAGTTTGAAACTAAATAGAATTCATAAAATCAAAGGAGAAGAAAAAACAGAAGGTTATAGTATTAAAATATCTGGAGGTATATTTAATATCAAGAAAATATTTACCGTTGATGTAGCTTCAGGAGATTACATTACACCAGAACCTATTAGTTATTTGTATAAATCAAATTTGATTGAGGATAACGTTATAAATTTGAAAGCATATAATATTGAAACAATTTTTGCCGAAAAAATTGAAACAATCATTTCCAAGGGACTAAGAAACACAAGAATGAAGGATTATTATGATATTTACTTAATTTTTAAAAGTGCAAAAATTAATTATAATATTTTAACTGATGTGATTATTAATACATTTGAAAATAGAAATACAAAATATAGTAAAACAACTATTATGAATACATTGGATAATATTGTCAAATCAGAGATAATTAATAAATTGTATTTTGAGTTTATTGCAAGAAGCAAATACGCTGAGGACATAAAATTAAATATCGTTATAGAAATAATTGAATATGTACTAAAAAAAGTTTTATGGGTTAAAAAATATAAATTACAAATAAAAAGTTTAATAGTTGTTAGACATGGGGAAGATTCGCCAGATAAACTTGGTGGTTGGTCAGATAATGAACTAACACCATTAGGTATAGAACAAGTGAAAAAGATGTCAAGAAATTTAAGAGAATTAATAAATGATGAATTTAAGTTTGTTTCAAGCGATTTATTAAGAACTAAAGAAACATCAAAAATCATTAGTAACGAATTAATGGTTCCGATTATTTATGATGAACGATTTAGGGAGACTAATAACGGAGATTTTAAAAATATGAGTAAAAATGATTTTTTGATGAACCATCAAGAATATATTTTTTCGAGACTTGAAATGAACAAATCATATCCTAATGGCGAATCACCTGAAGAATTTTATAAAAGAATAAAAAATGGTTTTATAGAACTTAACGAAAAATTTGCAAACCAAAATGTAGTATTAATAACGCATGGAGGAGTATATGGAGTAATAAAATCGTTAATTGAAGGAGTTAGGTGGTCTAATAAACAAAAATATAAGATTGATTATGCAGAGTTTAAAGTGTTTATCAAAGAAGAATAACACTATAATTATATAGATAATTATTAATTAATGACTTTGTTAACCTAAATTGTACTAATTTGCTTGTATTAAAATCATAAATGAGATATCATAACTATGGTTAAAAAATAAAAGGGGGAATTTAAAATGGAACAAAACCAAAAACAAGCCAATCCAGGACCATTAGGACTATTAGGATTTGGTTTAACAACAATCTTATTAAACTTAGCAAATGCTGGTATTGTTGATTTAACAGTAGTAATATTAGCGATGGGAATTGCACTTGGGGGTCTTGCACAAATTATTGCAGGAGTATTATCATTTAAACAAGGAAAAACCTTTGGGGGAACTGCATTTACAGCTTACGGATTTTTCTGGTTAAGCTTTGTAATAATTAAAGTAGGTCTACCTAATACTAATCCTGCTGATTTAACTTCATTAGGATTTTATTTATTACTATGGGGTGTATTTACAACATTTATGTTTATTGGAACATTAAAACATAATACAATATCAAAATTAGTATTTGGTTCATTAGCATTATTATTCTATTTACTAGCAATTGGTGATTTCACAGGAATTACATTAATAACTAGAATTGCTGGAGTAGTTGGAATATTAACAGGACTATTTGCTACATATGATGCAGTAGGTCAAATTGTTAATGAAGAGTATGGTAGAACAGTATTGCCATTATAATGATCAAAAGTAGAACTCACTTATTTATAGGTGAGTTTTTTTATTTTATTATATAGGAAAGTTCGTCTTTTTAGATAATTATACAAATGGCCTTAAACAGTTAACCATCATTTTTGATAAAAAACTTGATTAACGGTTCTATAATTCACATATTATTAAAGGCAGTTTGTATAATTTTGTGGTTTATATAGGCTATGTATTATTATGTGGTTATAAATTATTAATAAAGAGAGCACCTTAATGTTATTATAATATTGATTTGTTTCCTGAAATAGGAAGATTATATTTAAAAAGTGAATTGCCATATAATAAAGGAAAAGTTGGTCAAGCAACAACATTTTTACTACCATATAAAGAACTAATTGATTTTGGTATAAATTATATAAAAGAATATATTAAGATATAACACTAAAACTAGTTTAATAAAAATATAATAAAGTATCTACTAACAAACATTGTTTTGATGTAGATGCTTTTTTGTTTTAAAATATTTTAAATGAAACTTGTTTTCATTAAATTATAGTTTTAAAATGAAAAACTTTCATCTGTAAACGTATTCATTGAAATAAGCCTTTTTTATTTCCAAAAAATGTTATATTATTAACTCAGAAACAAAGACTATTCCAAAAAATGAATATAAATAAAGGAGACAAATGTTATGAATGAAAAAACATTACATGAAGTAGATTTTATGGTACTGGAAGGTAAAAAGGCTCTTGAAAGTTTTTTAAACTTAGACCAAAAAGCAATTGACAACATTGTAGCTAAGGTTTCAGTTGCAGCAATTGATGCGCATGGGGTTTTAGCGAAAGCGGCAGTCGATGAAACTAAAAGAGGAGTTTTTGAAGATAAGGCTAACAAAAACTTATTTGCAGTTGAATATGTTATTAATCATATGAGACATTTAAAAACTGTTGGGATTATAAGTAATGATGAAGTTACAGGTATTAAAGAAGTTGCTGATCCTGTTGGTGTAATTTGTGCGATAACACCAGTAACTAATCCAACTTCTACTACAATTTTTAAAGCTTTAATAGCGCTTAAAACAAGGAACCCTATTATCTTTGCTTTTCATCCAAACGCACAAAACTCAAGTGTTTTAGCGGCAAAACTATTACATGATGCTGCAGTTAAGGCTGGCGCACCAAAAAATTGTATTCAGTGGATTAAAACCCCAAGCCTAGATAGTACAAATAGATTAATGAATCACGAAGATATCGCAACCATTCTAGCTACTGGTGGTAATAGTATGGTTAAAGCAGCATATAGTTGTGGTAAACCTGCGCTTGGTGTTGGTGCTGGTAATGTTCCAGCATACATTGAAAAAAGTGCTAATATTAAACAAGCTGTTAATGATGTTGTTTTATCAAAATCATTTGATAATGGGATGGTTTGTGCATCAGAACAAGCTGTAATTATTGATAAAGAAATTTATAATGACGTATTAAAAGAATTTAGTGAACTTCATACATATTTATGTAATAATGATGAAAAGAAATTATTAGAGCAATTACTATTTCCAGATGGAAAAAATCTAAATGCTAATATTGTTGGCAAAAGTGCTCAAACAATAGCAAAACTAGCAGGCTTTGATGTTTTAGAAAGAACTAACATTTTATTAGTTGAATGTACGGAGGTTGGCGAAAAAGAACCTTTAACAAGAGAAAAACTTAGTCCAGTTTTAGCAGTAATTAAAGCAAAATCAGAAGCAGAAGGAATAAAGTTTGCAAAAGAAATGGTTGAATTTAATGGGCTTGGTCATTCAGCTGTAATTCATACTAATTCTGAACCATTGAAAGATTTATTTGGGCTTACAATGAAAGCCTGCAGGATTATTGTAAATTCACCAGCAACATTTGGTGGTATAGGTAATATTTATAATAGATTTATTCCCTCATTGACACTAGGCTGTGGCTCATATGGGAAAAATTCTATTTCTGATAATGTCTCAGCTGTTCATTTGTTAAATATTAAAAGAATTGGAGATCGAAAAAATAATATGCAATGGTTTAAAATTCCTTCTAAAATATATTTTGAGAAAGACTCAATTGAATATGTTAGACAAATGCATGATGTTAATAAAGTTGTAATTATTACTGATCGTGCTATGGTAGATTTAGGTTATGTAAAAAAGGTAACTGATCAATTAGCACTTAGAAGAAATCATGTTTCTTATCAATTGTTTTGTGATGTTGAGCAAGATCCTTCAATTGAAACAGTAATGAAGGGTTATGAATTAATGAAATCTTTTGAACCAGATACATTAATTGCGATTGGTGGAGGTTCACCAATGGATGCTGCTAAAGCAATGTGGCTGTTTTATGAACATCCTGATGTTGATTTTAACGATTTAAAACAAAAGTTTATGGATATTAGAAAACGTGCTTTTAGATATCCAGAATTAGGTAAAAAAACTAAACTAGTTTGTATCCCAACTACCTCTGGTACTGGAAGCGAAGTAACACCTTTTGCAGTTATTACTGATACTAAAGCACAAAAGAAATATCCGCTAGCTGATTATTCACTTACTCCAACGGTTGCAATTATTGATTCATCTCTAACAATAACTCAGCCAAAAAGTGTTACTGCAGATACTGGAATGGATGTATTAACTCATGCAGTTGAAGCTTATGTATCTATACTTGCAAATGATTATACAGACGCTTTAGCTGTTCAAGCCGTTAAAATGGTATTTAAATACTTGAAACAAGCTTATGACGACGGTAATAATATAGAGGCAAGAGAGAAAATGCATAACGCATCAACAATGGCAGGGATGGCCTTTGGTAACGCATTTTTAGGTATTTCACATTCGATGGCTCATAAAGTTGGGGGATTGTATCATATACCGCACGGTCGCATAAATGCAATCTTACTACCACATGTAGTTAGATATAATGGTATTAAACCTGATAAATTATCAATGTGGCCAAAATATGATTATTATAAAGCTAATCAAAAGTATTATGAATTAGCAATAGCTATTGGTTTAAAACCTAAAAATATTGATGAAGGTGTTGAATTATTTGCTAAAGCATGCTTTGATTTAGGAGTATCACTTAATATCAAAATGAGTTTTAAAGATCAAAACACACCAGAAAATGACTTTTTAGAAAATGTGGAAAATTTAGCATATTTGGCATATGAAGATCAATGTTCAACTGCCAATCCTAGACAACCAATGGTTGAAGATATGATTGAAATACTAAAAAATGCTTATTATGGTAATTTTTGAAATTGAAAAATAACCCCTTTTTTAAACGTTAAATTGTAAAGAATTAACTATAAACTAATGATAAAAAAATTTATGATATAATAAGTAATGTAATAAATAATACAGGGGGCTAACATGCAAGTATTTGATTATGAAGATATTCAATTAATACCGAGAAAGTGTATAGTAAGTAGTAGAAAAGAATGTGATACATCTGTTAAATTTGGTAAATTCACATTTAAAATGCCAGTTGTTCCAGCTAATATGGAAACAGTTATTGATGAAGACCTAGCAATTCATTTAGCTAAAAATGGTTATTTTTATGTGATGCATCGCTTTGATGAAGAAGCAAGAGTTCCTTTCATTAAAAAAATGCAAGAACTAAAACTTTTTTCATCAATTAGTGTTGGTGTAAAAGATTATGAGTATGATTTTATTCTTGAACTAAAAGAAAAAAAGCTAGAGCCAGACTTTATTACAATCGATATTGCGCATGGTCATTCAGAAGCAGTAATTAAAATGATCAAACATATTAAAAAACATTTAAAAGATACATTTGTAATTGCTGGTAATGTTGGTACACCTGATGCTGTAATTGATTTGGAAAATGCTGGTGCTGATGCTACTAAAGTTGGAATTGGACCAGGTAAAGTTTGTACAACAAAACTTAAAACAGGTTTTGGAACAGGTGGTTGGCAACTGGCAGCCCTTGAAAGATGTAGTATGGTTGCAAGAAAACCATTAATCGCAGATGGTGGAATTAGACATCATGGTGATATTGCTAAATCAATTAGATTTGGAGCAACTATGGTAATGATTGGTTCTCTTTTTGCAGGGCACGATGAGTCTCCTGGGGATTTAGTAATTAAAGAAGATGGAAAATATAAAGACTACTACGGTAGTGCATCCCAAAGCCAAAAGAAAACAGCAGAAAACATTGAAGGTAAACATATTTTAATTCCCTATAAAGGTAGTATAAATAACACCTTAAAAGCAATGGAACAAGACCTTCAATCATCAATTTCTTATTCAGGTGGAAAAGATATTTCATCAATTAGAGATGTTGATTATGTAATTATTAAAAATTCAATCTTTAACGGTGATTTTTAAGTAGACTTATTGTCTACTTTTTTTTACGAAAAAAGTTTTATAAATTTATTGACAATATAAAAAATTAATATATAATAACTATGTTCGGTTTATTATTGTTGAACTTTTAGTATAGTTTCACTAAACAAATATAAATAAAATGGACTAAAAAATTAAAAATATTAAACATGAAATGGAGGAAACATAATGGCAGCTTTAATTGAACTTAAAGATGTAACAAAAGAATTTGATGGCCAAGTAGTATTAAGAGGGATTGATTTGGTTATAGAACCAAATGAGTTTGTAACACTTTTAGGGCCATCAGGATGTGGTAAAACAACGACTTTAAGAATAATCGGTGGATTCATTGAAGCAAGTGAAGGCGAAGTAATTTTTGATGGTAAAGATATGAACTTAATACCAGTTCATAAAAGACCAACAAATACTGTCTTTCAACGTTATGCGCTTTTTCCACATTTAGATGTTTATGAAAATGTTGCTTTTGGTTTAAGAGTTAAGGATAAAAACATTGAACAAAAAAAGATAATAAATAAACTAAAAACAGATTTTAATAAACAAGAAAATGAACTTAAAAATAAATTTAGACAAGCGAAACTAGAATTTAAAGCATTAGGATTACCTAAAAATGAATTAAAAGAAAAAGAATTACAATTAAAAAATGATTTAATAAAAGAACTTAACACATTAAAAGAACTTAATGAATCAAAAATTACAGAAATTAAACAAACATTTATTAATAATAAAGACTTTGAACAGTTAATTAAAAATAAAGTAACAAAATATTTAAAAATGGTCGGTCTTGAAGGTTTTGAAAATAGAGCGGTTCATCAACTATCTGGTGGACAACAGCAAAGAGTAGCAATCGCTCGTGCTTTAATTAATGAACCGAAAGTATTACTACTTGATGAACCACTAGCAGCGCTTGACTTAAAATTAAGACAAGAGATGCAATATGAATTAAAAGAACTGCAAAGAAGTGCAGGAATTACTTTTATATTTGTTACAC
>DURF01000172.1 GCA_012837395.1 Acholeplasma sp.
AATTGTATGAGAAAGCAAGTTTTACTCCAACGCCAGGTGGTTATAGAGTTATGGCAAGTAGAGTTAATAACTATCAAAATGATAATCCAGAACAAGATGGATATGTAGCATTTGATTTATTTATTAAGAACTTTTCAGGAACTCAATATATTACTGCCCTTAATATCAAGGATGAAGAAGCAATATATTTAACAACTGATTCGGAAGTGACAGTAGCAGCAGATGGTGTTGCTAATACTGGTATTGAAAATTCAGTTAGAGTTGCTTTTGGTCAAATAGGCCGTGTTATTGGAACTGAAACAGATCCAGCTAAGATAACTGGTATTACTTGTAATCCTGATGAACTTGGAATACCAGAATACAAAAATGATGTTACAGGAATTTGTAGAACAGCTCAAATTTGGGAACCAAATGATACAAAACATACAGCAAATGCAATTCGTTGGTATCAAACATCTTGCTTACCAAGAAAAACAACAGGTACGGATGTATCAGAACCATCTTCATATACTCCAGGTGAAAATTGTAATGCTGTGGTAGATGGAACTGCATATCCTACATATGCTGTAAGTGATGAAATAGGATCAGGAGATAATGTTGATAATTACGATGGCGCTGAATATAACACTTATACTAATACAACATTATTACAAGCATATCCATACTTCACTGATACTCATAAAATGCAAAAAGGTGTTGAACGTCCAGCGTTTATGACTTTAGCTCCAAATAGTATTACTAAAGTTAGAATATATATCTATATTGAAGGACAAGATATTGATAACTACGATTTTGCTTCAATAGGAAAAAGAATATCTGTTAAATTTGGATTCACTAAGGAAAGATTTACTGAGGAAGATGTTAATTATGAGGGTCCATCTACAATGCCAGGTACTGATACTATTAAACCAGTTATTACATTGAATGGCGAAGAAACAGTAACTATTGCTCTTGGATCGCAATATAACGATGCCGGAGCAACAGCAAGCGATGTTACATTTGTAGAAAATCCAGAAGATCCAGAAGGACCATTAATTGAAAAAACAATAGATTTAACAACAAAAATTCGTACAATTAATCCAGTTAACACAAGTGTTGCAGGTACATATTATGTAACATATGATGTAAATGATTTCGCACTTAATTACGCTGAGAGAGTAATAAGAACAGTAATTGTTGAATAATGTTACAAAAAAATAAAAAAAAGAGTGATTATTTAATCGCTTTTTTTTATAATATTACGTCATAGAACGTAATGAAAAAATATCAAATTTAAAACTGGTTAATATTGACAAAATGTCGTTTTATGTTACAATATGTATGTATAATAGATTAGCGTAAAGATATAACAATATTTTGTATATGACCAATCTTGATTATTTAAGTTAAAGGGAGTGAAATATTTATGCCGAGATTTAATAAAAGGCAAGCAAAACGTATTAGAAATCTTGTTGTTTTAACAACACTTACTGCTGTAATTTTATCTGTATCAACATTCGCATGGTTTGTTGGTATGAGAACAGTAAATGTATCTAGTTTTGATATTGAAATTGCGTCTACAGATAGTTTGCTGTTATCTTTAAATGGAAAGGACTTCAACCACACAGTGACAATTTCTCAAGCAACATTAGATGAAGTATCTTATACTGGACATACTAATAGTTGGGGAGGAAAAGGCTTAATTCCTATGTCATCTGTTGGTGAAATGGATTCAACAGTATCAAGAATGAAATTGTATGAAAAAGCAAGTTTTACTCCAACGCCAGGTGGTTATAGAGTTATGGCAAGTAGAGTTAATAACTATCAAAATGATAATCCAGAACAAGATGGATATGTAGCATTTGATTTATTTATTAAA
>DURF01000173.1 GCA_012837395.1 Acholeplasma sp.
GAACTTGGATCTGGTGTTTATGATCTTGATGGATATTTAGTAGGTATTAATGCATATAAAACATATTTTAAAACAAATGAAGAAGGAAGAGAAAACATATTAGGGCTTAATCATGCTGTTAATGTTAAACTAATTGGTAATATTTTATTAAGCTTAGAAAATTTATCTAATGGTATTATAAGTGATACTATCTTTGAATTAGATATAGAAACCTTTACTAATGATAAAACAAAATATGAAACTAAAATTAATGATATTTATAATAATGCGACTAATGCAGTTGTTAGAATTAATCATAATGAGTTGTTATATAGTGGTTTAATAGTTAAAAAAGAAAATAATGATTATTTTATATTAACAACCTATTTTGATGATGTATTTAATTTAAGAGTAATTATTAACAACAAGGAATATCATGTTAATAGAATTGAACAAATAGATGATAAAAAGTTTATTTCAAAGATTGTTGTTAGAACTACTGATAATTTAGAAGTATATAGTAATAATTTATTTCAAACAGATAATATTGAATCACTACAAAAAGGTCAAACTATTGTTGCGATAGGTAGTTATGATAATAATATAACAAATTTATTAAATAAAGGTACATTATCAAAAGATAATTATTTAGATGATATATTATTTATGCATGATATTAAATTGAATGCTGGTCAAGTTGGATCACCAATCTTTAATTTAAACGGTAATTTAATTGGAGTTTATACAAGTAAAATAAACACTATTCAAACATCTGAAACAACTGCGATGGTTGCTGAAGGACTAGGTTATGGTTTTAATTTAAGTAGTTTAGAATTAGAACTTAACTTAGAAGAATATGAATCTAATGATGAATATGAAAATGAAATTATTGAAATAGTTAATAATGTTTCAAGTCAAGTAGTAACTGTAAAAACAAATTCAGGACATGGCTCAGGAATAATCTTTAAAAAAGAAAACTATCAAAAATCATATAGATACTATGTTTTAACAAATGAACATGTTGTTAATTCAGCAACTGAAATTGCTATATATTTTAATGATGAACGAGCACCAGTTAGAGCAGTAGATTTCCAAACATCAGCAAAACACGATATGGCAGTAGTCAGATTTATAACAAGTGATGAACACGCTGTTTATGATTCATCAATAATGAATCGTAAAGGAGCCTTAAACTTCGTTCCTGGTCAAACAGTTATAGCAGTAGGAACTCCTGAAAATGTTGATAAATATAATTATGTAACTACTGGAATAATAAAAAATAATGTTTCAAGTTTTGATGGTATTAATAATTTAGGTATTAATCATGATGCAGCACTAAATCCAGGAAATAGTGGTGGCCCACTATTCGACTTAAAAGGTAATTTAATTGGAATTAATGTTGCTAAAGGAACAAGATATGATACTAATGACGGTGTAGTTTTTTCTGAAAGACTAAGTATTTCCTTAAATGTAAATACGTTATCAAGTGTATTTAATTCAACTTTTGGAATCTTTTCATATACTACTTTACCAGAACATAAACCAAGATTAGGAATAACTGTAACTGAACTTTTACCATTTATTCAGTTAAATCCGCATTTAGTACCGTTTTTAGCTGATGTTGATAACGGAATAGTTATTATTGAAGTTGATCAGTTATATGATTCTTATGGTAAAGTTGAAAGGTTTGATATCGTTGTTGCAATGAACGATATACCTATTAATAGTATAGATGATATAGGAGCATTACTGATAGATGCAAAATTTGGCGATAAACACACTTTAAAAGTAGCAAGAAAAGGTGTTGCTGAGTTAATTGAAGTTGAAATTACATTAATTTAAAATGGAAGAGTTATTAAAGTTATTAAGTGATAAAAACTTAACAATTAGCTTTGCTGAAAGTATGACGGGTGGTGCGCTAAGTACTAGTCTTACTAAACACAATGGAGCGTCAAAAGCCTTTAAAGGGGCCGTTATTGCTTATAGTAATGAAGTTAAAGTTAACGTTTTAAATGTTTTAAAAGAAACAATTATAAACAAAAGTGTTGTAAGCAAAGAAGTTGCTATAGAAATGGTTGAAGGATTAAAAAAAATAATTAATAGTGATATATCTTTATCAATAACCGGTAATGCTGGTCCTACTTTAGAAGAAAACACTTCTGAATTTAAATGTTATATAAGTGTGTTATATCAAAATAAATTATATAATTATGAAGAAAAGTTTAAGACAAATAACAGAAATAAAAACATAAATAATATTATTAAAAATGTTAAAAACATTGTTTATAACTTAGTCCTATGATATAATCATAAAGGTATATAAACGACCTTGTCTTATCAAAAGAATAAGACCAATAGACCAAAAGGAGGAAGAAAGAATGAAAAAACAATATGAAGTGATGTATATTATTCGTCCAAATGTTGAAGGAGATGCTGTTAAAGCGATTGTTGATCGTGTTAGCAACATTTTTACAACACACAACAGTGACGTCTTAGAATTAAAAGAAATAGGCTTAAAAGACTTAGCTTATGAAATTGATCATCATCGCAAAGGTTATTACGTTTGGTTATTAGTAGATGCAACTAATGAAGCAATTGAAGAATTTAACCGTTTAATTCGTATTAACGAGCAAGTAATTCGTTATTTAGTAATAAAAGCAGGTGAATAAAAAATGATTAACAATGTAGTTTTAGTTGGTAGATTAACAAGGGACCCAGAATTAAGAAAAACTCAATCAGGTGTTTCAGTTGTTAATTTTACTTTGGCTGTTAATCGTACGTTTACTGATCAAAGTGGCGAAAGACAAGCTGACTTTATTAATTGTGTTGTTTGGCGTAATCAAGCTGATAATTTAGCTAGATACATGCGACAAGGCTCATTAATTGGAGTTGAAGGTAGAATTCAAACTAGTTCATTTGAGTCTGAACAAGGAATGAGATATGTAACTGAAGTATTAGCTAATAGTATTCAGTTTTTAGAATCAAAATCTCAAACTCAACAACAACCACAACAACAAAGTCAATCAAGTAATAACAATGATGACTATTATGATGTAAGTCAAGATATCATTACAGATGATGACTTACCATTTTAAGAAAGGAGAATAATAACATGCAACAAAGACGTGGTGGATTTAGAAGACGCCGTAAAGTTTGTTATTTCACAGAAAACAAAGTAACATATATTGATTTTAAAGATACTGATTTATTAAAGAGATTTATTAATGAAAGAGGTAAAATTTTACCAAGAAGAGTTACTGGAACAAGTGCAAAATGGCAAAGAAAATTAGCGGTAGCTATTAAACGCGCAAGACATATGGCATTATTACCATTTGTTGAAGAAAAATAAAAAATTAAGATAAACATTCAATTCTAATGAGTTGGATGTTTTTTTATTTAATTTTTTAATAATTTTATTATTAAAGAAAGTATGATAAAATTATAGATAGATACAAAAAATGAAGGGATAGTGTAATTATGAAAAAATTAATTCCCCTAATAGCAACAATTATTGCTTTTGTAGTAGCAATTATTTTATATAATCAAATAATTATTAATATAGCTCAAGATACAAATACTTTAATTGGGTTAATTGTTATTGCAACTACAGCAATACTATTGTTAGTAACAATCTTTTTACTTTTAAATCACCAATTAAGAAATAAAAATAAAAAACTTCAATCAAGACTTGAAGCATGGGCTAATATTTCAGTTTCTGTTCGTGGTGCAGGAGATGAAGTTTTTAATGAATTACCAATCGGTATTATTATTTATAATGAAAATTCCGAAGTTATTTGGAATAATAACTACTCATTAGAAATCTTTGGCAAAAGAACAATGAGTAATCAACCCTTAGAACAAATCTCAGAAGAGTTATATGATGTTATTGATAATAAAAAAACAAAAGGTATTATTAAAGTTGATAAAAATAAATATGATGTTATTAATAAACGCGAATCAAGATTTATATATTTGTTTAATACAACTGAAAGAGAAAAGATTAAAGAAAGATACGAAGCTAAGATTCCTGCAATGGGACTTATATATTTAGATAATTTAGATGAATCACTTGCTAGTTTAGACGTTTCTGAACAATCAAGTATTAAAGGAGAATATTTATCTGCAATTGATGATTGGTTAACTAAGTATGATGGATATTTAAGACCTTTTACTGATGATGGATTAATCTTTTTAACAACAAGAGAACAATTAGAAAGAATGATGCTTGATAGATTTGATATTTTAGATAAAATCAAAGATATTTCACAAAAACATGAAGTAAGAGTA
>DURF01000174.1 GCA_012837395.1 Acholeplasma sp.
GGAAGCAGGTGGTCATATTGGTAAAATGACAACGATGGCTTTAATTCCACAAGTAGTTGATGAGGTTAATATTCCAGTTATTGCCGCGGGTGGTATCGCTGATGCAAGAGGAGTACTTGCAGCATTTGCGCTTGGAGCAAAAGGTGTTCAAGCAGGAACACTATTTTTAGCATCAAATGAATGTCCAATTCACGAGAATTATAAAAATATGGTTGTAAATGCTAAAGATACAGATACTGTAATTACTGGTTCTGATCAAGCCCCAGTTAGAATTATTAAAAATAAAATGGCTGTTGAATATTTAAAATTAGTTAAAGAAGGTGCTTCTTTTGAAGAATTAGAAAAATTAACACTTGGATCACTATATAAAGCGGTAGTTGAAGGTAATATGGAAGAGGGATCGTTTATGGCTGGCCAAATTTCTGGTTTAGTTAAAGAGGTTAAACCCGCAAAAGAAATTATTGATAATTTATTTACAGATGTAGAAAAATTATTAAAAGGGTTTGAAATTTTATGAAAACTCTTTTAATGTTTTCAGGTCAAGGTAGTCAATATCCTAATATGGGTCTTGATGTCATAAATTTAGTTGAAAACAAAGATAAAATAAAACTAGCAGAAGAAATATTAGGTTTTAATATTAAAACTGCTTTAAAAAATGAAAATAATGAATTAAGTCAAACTAAATACACACAGCCTTTAATGGTACTTGTTAGTATTTTACTTTTTGATGAATTTAAAAGAAACTTTAATTTTGATGGTTTATTAGGTTTTAGTTTAGGTGAATATAGTGCACTTTATGCAGCCAATATTTATGATTTTGAAACAATTATAAATATTGTTAAAGTAAGAAGCGAGTTAATGGAAGATGCTGCTAATAAAAATCCAGGTAAAATGGCTGCTGTCTTAAACTTTGAAACTAAAAAATTAGAAGAAGTAGTTAATAAACATAATAATGATCATGATTTAATTGTTACAATTGCGAATTATAACGCTAAAAGTCAATTAGTAATAAGTGGAAATGATTTAGGTGTAAATAAAGTAATTGATGAATTAAAAGCATTAGGAGTTAGAAGAATAATACCTTTAAATGTAAGTGGTGGATTTCATAGTTTGTTAATGAAAGATTCTAGCAATAAACTATATGAATATTTAATAACACAAAACAAAAACAAAAACATTAAACCTTTATATTTAAATACTACTTCAAAAGAATTAGTTATTAATGATTTAGAAAAAGAATTACAAAAACAAATGTATTCTTCAGTACTTTTCTATCAAAGTATTGAAAATACAATAAAAGATGGTTATACTAGATTCATAGAAATAGGACCTGGAAAAGTATTAAGAAACTTAGTTTCTAAAAATTATGAAAATATCGAAGTGTTAAATGTTGAAAATATCGAAGACTTAAAAAGTTTGGAGGAAAATTAAAATGATTTTAGAAGGAAAAGTTGCTTTAGTTACAGGTGGAGCAGTAGGTATTGGCCGAAGTATTGCACTAGAACTTGCAAAAGAAGGAGCCAGTGTTGCAATAAACTATCGTAGTAGCGCAAATGAAGCACTAGAGTTAGTTAAAGAAATAGAAAGCCTTGGAAGAAAGGCAGTTGCTATTCAAGCGGATATTAGTAATTTTGATAGTGCTAAAGCATTAATTGATGAAACAGTTAATTACTTTGGTAGTTTAAACATAGTTGTTAATAATGCTGGAATAACGGATGATGGATTGTTACTAAGAATGAAAGAAGAACAATTTGACCGTGTTATTACAACTAACTTAAAAGGGGTATTTAATGTTTGCAGACATGCCTCAAGACCACTTATGAAAGCTGAAGATGCTAGAATAATTAATATATCAAGTATTTCTGGATTAAAAGGAAATATTGGTCAAGCTAATTATAGTGCCGCAAAAGCAGGTGTAATTGGTTTTACAAAAACACTTGCACGAGAATTTGCAAGTAGACAAATAACCGCTAATGTAGTTGCTCCAGGATTTATCCAAACAAAAATGACTGATGTTTTATCAGATGATATTAAAAATCAAATTTTAAATGACATACCACTTAAAACATTAGGAATACCTGAAGATATCGCACATATTGTAACATTTCTTGCAAGTCCAAAAGGAAAATATATAACTGGTCAAGTAATATCAGTTGATGGGGGATTAAGTATATGAGAAGAGTTGTAGTGACTGGAATGGGAACAGTTAATCCAACTGGATTAAGTGTTGATGAATCATTTAATAATGTAGTTAATGGTGTTAACGGGATTGATTATATTAAATCTTTTGACACATCAAATTTAAAAGTAAAAATTGCTGGAGAATTAAAAAACTTTAGTTTAGAAGATCATTTTACTCGTTCAGATATTAGAAGAAACGATAGAGTTATTTTATATGGACTACTTGCTGCTAAAGAAGCAATGGAACAAGCAAATTTAGTAGATTTTACCTTTGATCCATATCGTTTTGGAGTATTTTTTACAAGTGGAATTGGCGGTCTTGATACTCTTGCAGAAGAAATAACAACCGCAGCCACTAAAGGACCAAGTCGTATTTCACCGTTTTTCATTCCAAAAGCAATCATTAATATGGTTGGTGGAGCAATCTCTATTAAATATGGCTTAAAAGGGCCAAATACTCCAATTGTAACTGCATGTTCAGCCTCAACCAATTCAATTGGTGAAGCCTTTAGAAATATTAAACACGGCTATATTGATGTTGCGATTACTGGTGGTAGTGAAGCACCAATTAACGAAATTGGAGTTGGTGGTTTCGCATCAATTAAAGCTTTAAGTACAACTGATGATCCAAATAGAGCATCAATTCCTTTTGATGCTGAAAGAAATGGTTTTGTAATGGGTGAAGGTAGTGGTGCACTTATTTTAGAAGAATATGAACATGCTAAAAAAAGAGGAGCAACCATTTTTGCTGAAATTGTTGGATATGGAACAACTGGTGACGCATTTCATATTACAGCACCAGATGAATCAGCAGAACCAATTACAAAAGCAATCGAATTAGCATTAAAAGAAGGAAATGTTGATTATACAAAAATCGATTATATTAATGCTCATGGTACATCAACTTTATTAAACGATCAAGTTGAGACATTAGGTATTAAAAAAGCCTTTAAAGAACATGCTAAAAACATTAATATAAGTTCAACTAAATCTATGACAGGTCACACTTTAGGTGCTGCGGGAGCAATTGAATCAATATTTGCGATAAAAGCAATCCAAACAAGTACTGTTCCTCCAACTCTAAACTTACTTAAACCAGACCCACAACTAGATTTAAATTACACACCAAATAAAGCAGTTAAAAGAAATATTAATTACAGTATGAATATGAACCTAGGTTTTGGTGGTCATAATGCTGTATTAGTATTTAAGAAAGTAGAAGATAAAAATGATTAACAAAGAAGGTATTAAACAAATACTTCCTCATCGTGAACCCTTTTTATTGTTTGATGAATTAACTGAATTAGTCGATGGTAAAAGAGCCGTTGGCATTAAATATGTCAGTGAAGATGAATATTATTTCAAAGGTCATTTTCCAGGCCAACCAGTTATGCCAGGTGTTTTAATTATTGAATCACTCGCACAAGTTGGTGGCATGATCGCTTTATCAATGCCAAAGTTCAAAGGGAAAATCGCATTTTTAGTTGGCATTGAAAAAGCTAAATTTAGAAGAATGGTTGTTCCAGGAGATAAATTAGTTTTAAAAGTTGAATTAGGCAAATTTAAACGCGGGTTTGGTTATGGCGATGGAAAAGCATATGTCGATGGCGAATTAGCATGTGAGGCGAGAATAAGTTTTGCAATTAGATAAAATAAAAATAATAGCCTTTGATGAAATAGATTCAACAAATGACTATTTAATTAATAATTATCAAAAGTTACAAAGTTATACAATTGTTAAAACGAACTTTCAAACAAAAGGTCGTGGACAATTTAAAAGAGGTTGGTTTTCTAATAAAGGAGAAAACCTCCTTTTTTCAATTTTATTAAAAGATATTTTAATTAAACAAATTGATTTAATTAAAAATATTGTTAAAGAAAGCTTAATAAAACTTTTAGAACAATATAATATTAAAGGTATTTTTAAAGAGCCAAATGATATATTAGTTAACAGTAAGAAAATCTTAGGTATTTTAATAGAAACTAAAACTAAGAATCATGAAGAATTTGATTATATAGTAATAGGTATAGGTATAAACATAAATCAAAAAGAATTTAATGATTTAAATGCTACATCCTTTTATAATATTACTAACTACAAACATAATAACAACGAAATATTACAAGAATTTATTAAAATATTTTGTAATAAATTACGACAATTATAAATAATATTATAAATTATAGTTTCGTTTGAAATGTTAACATATATCTACTATAATAGTAGCAATGACCAAGAAGACTAGGAGCGTGATAATATGTCATTAATAGGAAAAAAGGTTAGTCCATTCAAGGTTGATGCTTTTCATAACGATCAATTTATTGAAATTACAGAAAAAGATTTAGAAGGTAAGTGGAATGCTTTTGTGTTCTATCCAGCAGATTTTAGTTTTGTTTGTCCAACAGAATTAGAAGATGTTGCTTATCATTATGAAGAATTTAAAAAATTAGGATGTGAGGTCTATTCTATCTCTACAGACACTCACTTTGTACATAAAGCATGGCATGATACCTCAGAGAAAATTAAAAAAATAAAGTTTCCAATGCTTGCAGATCCAGCAGGTAAACTAGCAAAAGACTTTAAAGTATTAGATGAAGACTTATGGCAAGCGTTAAGAGGAAGTTTTTTAATTAACCCAGAAGGAAAAATAGTCTCATATGAAGTAAATGATATGGGAATAGGTAGAAGTGCTAAAGATTTATTAAGAAAACTATCAGCAGCACAATTTGTTGAAGAAAACGGTGGAGAAGCTTGTCCAGCTAATTGGAAACCAGGCGAAGATACATTAACTCCAGGAATTGACTTAGTCGGTAAGTTGTAATTTAAAATAACAGGAATAAATAAAAATGAGTAGGAATTATATGGTTCCTACTCATTTTTTTTAAATGAAAAAATTGGTTATTTTCGGTAAATCGTTTCTTTTGCCAAAGATAAATACTTCATCACCGGGATTAATAATAGTATCTTTATTAGGAACAGAAGCAATTCCATCTTTTTCAATTAATAATATATTTAAATTGTATCTGTTTCTTATATTTAAATCAGTAATTAAAGTTGGTGGAAAATCATCTTTAACTTTAATTTCTGCAACACTAAAATCACCTTTAATATTAAAATAATCAACAATATCTAAACTAGATATTTTATAAGCAATTCTTTCGCTAGCAATATTAAGTGGTAAAACAATATTATTAGCTCCAACAAGTTTTAAAGCTTCTGCAGAGTCTGAATCATCAGCTCTTGCTGTTATTTCTTTAATGCCTAAATGTTTTAATTTAATAATTGTAATAATACTTGTAGCAAGATTTGCTTGTTCGTTTTGACCAATCGCAACTATCGCATGATCAACATTTGAAATACCAGCTTCTTTTAAAGCTTCAATGTTAGTAGAATCAGCAACTACTACATTTTGAACATATTGAGATGCTTTCATCACATTATCTTTATTGTGGTCAATAGCGATAATATCAACATTTAATTTAGAAAAATCTTGGACTAAGTTTAATCCAAATCTACTTAAACCAATAACTGCGATACTTTTTTTCATATTTATACCTATCCTATTATTATTTTTTCTTCGATATAACTTATATTACTTTTTAGTGGTTTATTCCAATTAGCATTAAATGAGGCTAAAATCGTTAATATACCGACTCTACCAACGAACATTAATATAATTACCATTAACTTACTAAAGATATTATAACTACTACTAAAACCTGAATTTAGACCAGCATTACTAATAGCTGCAATCACTTCATGTAGTGCTATATCAATTGTTATATTTTCAACAATTAACATATAAACAGTAGATATAAAGATCATAAACACCATAAATATTAATAATATAAAAGCTTTGTATTTTGTTTCATCTGATATTTTTCTTTTATTAACAACCGTTTCACTACCTCTTGCGAAACTAAATAAACTTTTATATAAAACATAAACGGTAGTAGTTTTAATTCCACTCCCTGTAGATGCAGGTGATGCACCTATTAACATTAAAACAAATAATACTAAAATCCCATGATTAGGCAAAAGACTTAAGTTTACACCAAAACCTGCTGATCTTGCTGTTATTGATAAGAAGATTGCTTGAAAGATTGTTAGATTAGAGTTAATTTTAAACATAATAAATCCAAAGAACCAAAGAAACAAATTAACTTTTAATACGATTTTACTATGGAGAGTAAGCTTTTTATAAGACTTAGACTCAATAATATCAAATATTACAATAAAGCCTATTCCACCTAATATAACAAGAATTAAAGTAGTAATAGTAAGGAGTGGATAGGTATTATTTATTAATAATTGATTTATATCCATTAAATCAAATCCGGCATTGTTAAAAGAAGATATAGCATGCATTATACTTGTTGTAATAGCTTCACCTAGAGGCATTATTTTAATAAAGATAAATAAATAGATAATAGATGCTATTAGTTCAAATATAAAAGAAAATAATATAATCTTTTTAACTAAACTTACCAATCCTTTTAAGTTTAGTGAGTTTATGTTTTCTTTTAATAAGACTCTATTAGTAATTCCTATCTTACTACCAAGCAAATACATAATAAATATTGATATTGTAATAACGCTTAGTCCTCCAATTTGAATTAATATAGTAACAATTATTTTACCAAATAAAGAAAGTGTATCTGATAAATTACTAATTGATGACATCCCTGTAATTGTTACAGATGAGGTGGCAAGAAAAAAAGCATCATCAAACTTTAATGAATAATTATTTACAGTTGAAAAAGGTAGTAGTAATAATAATGTACCAATTAATATTATCGATAGAAAAGAAATAATTATTATTAAATAAGGCGAAATAGTTTTTTTCATAAAATGCTCCAATACTCATATAATAATAAATTATAGCATAAAAAAAGATTGTTCGTTAAAACAATCCTTTTAAGTAATCTATTAAAACGCTGGACTACTTGCCCAACTATAATTTTCAATTAAAAACTGTCTAACTTTTTCAGTTTGAACCAAGTCAATTAAAAGTTTAATTTTAGCACTATCTTTATCTTCGTTACTTACTGCGATTGAAATAGCATAACCTGGTGTTACATCATCTTGTTTTTCAACATATAATCTTTCCGCATTGCCTTCTAAGTTTAGGCTTCTAGCATAAGTAGGATACATTATAGCAAGCTCTGTTTCTAAATAGCGGTTTGCAAGAGTTGTTAGTGGAACTTGATCGGTTAGATCTAATTCTTTTGGGTTAGTTTCAATATCATCTAAAGTAAGTTCAGTAGTTTTATCACCTTTTAAAGTAATTAATTCGGCTTGAGCTAATAAATAAATTGCTCTACTTAAGTTGGTAGCGTCATCTGGTAGAGTAATGGTTGCTCCATTAGGGATTTCATCAAGTGAATCATAATCTTTTGAATATAGCGCAAATGTTGCGTGATAAATTGGTGCGACAATTTTTAAGTTAGCATTATTAGCAGAATTAAACGCATTTAAGAAATATTCGTGTTGAATCATATTGGCATCTAATTCGCCATGTAATAAACTGTTGTTTACTGTTTGGTAATCACTAAATTCGTTAATAACTAAATTATAACCGGCTTCTTTTACATCATCTTCTATTAAATGTAGAATGTCTTTCATCGGATAAAATGAAACTCCGACATTTATATCTTTCTCGCTCTTAGTATTACATGATACTAATAATACTCCAAATAAAACTAAAACTAAAACTGATAATATTTTTTTCATACTTTCTTCCTCCTGTTATCTTTTATCAAGTTTTTTAGCTAAACTATTTCCAATAGTTTGAACTAGTTGAACAATTATTATCATAATTATAATAATAATCCACATTAAAGGATAATTAAAGTTTTGATATCCTTCGCTTATTGCTAAATAACCAAGTCCGCCACCACCAATTACTCCCATTACAGTAGAATATGATATTAAACTAATTGTCGTAGAAGTAAAGCTTAAGACAAGTGATTGTCTTGATTCTTTCAGCAAAAAGTCTTTTATATATTGGTAAGTATTTGCACCAAGTGCATAAGAAGTTTCATAAATATCTTTATTAACTTCTAAAAGTGATTGTTCGGAAAGTCTTGCGAATGTTGCAATTCCAATTAAACTTAATGGTAGCTTAGATGCATCTACACCAAAGCCTGTGCCAATAATAAATCTAGTTGTTGGTATTAAAACTATAATAAATAATATAAAAGGTATGGATCTTACTATATTTACTAATGTTGATATGACAAAATAAACAGTTTTATTTTGAAACAAGCCTTTAGGTCTTGTTAGAAACATAATTAATCCTAGTAATAGTCCAAAGATAAATGCCATAATCATTGCAAATATTAACATTTCAAATGTTTCTAGAAATGACTTTAATAACTCATGGCGAAATCTAATAAAATAATCAGTTAATTTATTCATTATTTACTAAGACCTCCTGATAAGTTTTAAATTCTAGTTTTTCGGGTTTTTTAGAAATAATATTACTAACCATTCCATCTTCAATAATTGCAATCCTATTACACATCATATTAATTATATTAATGTTGTGTGAAACTATAACAATAGTTGTAGAATATTTTTCATTAATAGTCTTTAATAATTTTAAAACTTCAAAACTAGTTTCATCATCAAGTGCACTTGTTGGTTCATCACAAAAGATAATATCTGGTTTAGTAATTAAAGCTCTTGCGATTGCAACTCTTTGTTTTTGTCCACCTGAAAGAGTTGAAACATTAGATCTTTTAAAATCAGATAGCCCTACAAAGTTAAGTAAATCAATTGCTCTTTTGTTATAATCCACATCATTTAACTTATGTAACTTAACAGGTAGTAAGACATTTTCTATTACATTTAAATTATTTAATAAATTATAATTTTGAAAGATCATTGAAGTATATTTTATTAAACTTTTTCTACTTGCTTTATTAAGATTTTTACCTTTAAAGATAATTTCTCCACTATCAGGTGCAATAAAACCATTTATTAATCTTAATAGTGTAGATTTACCAGCACCAGTTTTACCTACAATACCAAAGATATCACCTTTTGATATTTCAAAGTTGATATTTGTTAATACATGAGTTTCATTACCATTAATTGGAAATGACTTGTTTATGTTTTCTAACTTTATCAAACTCTCACCTTCTTACCTTAACTATTATATAATAAACTTTAAAAAATGGTGATTTAAGGCTTAAAAAAAGACCTAACATAAAGTTAAGTCTTAATTTTTAAACCGAATATTTATGGGCAATTGAACTAGCAGCAGCTGCGACTATTGCACCAACTATATCATCTAAGAATGTATTACATTGGCCTGTTTCTTTACCTTGACGGTCTAGTTTTCCGATAATTCCTGGTTTTAGTTTATCAACATATCCAAAGTTGGTAAATCCAATTGATCCATATACGTTTACAATTGAAAGTGCTAATATTTCATCAATTCCAAAAAGGCCATAATCACCTAAAATCATACTTAATAAAGGTTCTGATAAAATTCTTTTTTCTGCTAAGATATCAAGTTCTAATCCTGTTAGTATAGCATGTTGAACTTCCCTTTTCATTACAACTCTTTCAACATGTTCTAAACATGTTTCAACTTTAATGTCTTTTACATATTGACTTTGTAGTTCACAAGTTAATTTAGCAATTTCAATTAATTCAACGCCTCGTTCACTCATTCTTTTTTTAACTTCAGCGTACTTTGTTAAATCGTTTAAACGATTATCTTCTGGTACATAAGGTTTTTCCTCTTTCATATTTCTTTCCTCCTACTCATTATGTAAGCCCTAACATTATACAATATTATTCGGTTTATGTCAAAATTTCAAAAATGAAAATTTGACTTATTACAACAATATACGTAAAATAGTTATAGTATATAAATAAGAAGTGGGGTTATAATATGAAATGTCCAAGTTGTGGTTTTGAGTATTATTATGAGGAAGATGGTTTCTTTGTTTGTTCAGCTTGTCAGTACAAATGGCAAGAAACAGAAGAAGAAGAAAAGTTTGTTTTAGATGCAAACGGCAATAAACTATTTGATGGTGATGATGTAATAGTTATAAAAGATTTAAAAGTTAAAGGATCTAGCCAACCATTAAAACAAGGGACAAAAGTTACAAATATTAAAATTGTAGATGGTGATCAAAACATTGATTGTAGAATTCAAGGTTTTGGTAATATGAGTTTAAAGTCAGAATTCTTAAAAAAAGCATAGTTGTATAGTTTGGATGTTCTTAGGGACATCCTTTTTTTTCACACAATTAGCACAATATTCTTGACAGTGCCAAAATATTAATGTAGAATAACAATAGCACAAAAACAACAAGAGTGCTAATTGAGGTGAAATTACATGTTAACAAGCCGACAAAAGTTAATCTTAAAAGCAATAGTTGAGTATTATGTTGAATATGCTCAACCGGTCGGATCTAAGATATTAACTAAAATGCCGTACTTGGATTATTCAAGTGCAACTATTAGATATGATATGGCTAGATTAGAAGAATTAGGTTATTTAGAAAAAACTCATACATCTAGTGGAAGAATACCTTCTGAACGAGGTTATCGTTATTACGTTAATCATTTAGTTACCAGAGATAGTGATGTTGCTGATGATTTTCCATTAGTAGACGAAGTTATTACAAGACATAGTTATTCTAGAAACTTAGCTGTAGAGGAAGCTATTAATCTTTTGAGTGAATTAACTAAATATACAGCAATGGCAGTTGGACCTAAAAATAGTGAAATTAAAATTACTAAAATCGATTTAATTCCAACTAGTGAACGAGAAGCCGTTATATTAATAGTTACTAATAAAGGTCACGTTCAACATCAAAATATTGCCATTCCTGAAGGCGTTAAAGTTAATGATATTACAGAAGTAATTAAAACTTTAGATGATTTATTAAAAAATCGTTATTTAGAAGAGGCTGAACAAATATTAAAAAGTAGATTTGCAAAAGAACAAATTTCTTCATTTGTCGAATATCAAAGACAAATTTATGATTCATTTATTCACGCATTTGCAAAATTTGCTGAAGATAAATTTTATTTATCAGGAATAACTAATGTTTTTGATCAGCCAGAATTTTCTAATGTTGATAATATAAAAAACTTTGTTGATATGTTGGACCGAAGAGAAATTGTTAAATTTATTGGTGGCAAGGATAGTTTAAATGTTACCTTTGGTAGTGAAATTGAACTAAAATTAATGGAAAACTTTAGTATAATTTCAGTCCCATATAGAGTTAGTGAAACTGAAAAAGGTACTATCGCTGTTGTTGGACCAACTAGAATGGAATATTCAAAAGTTATTCCTCTCTTAGAATATATTGCCTCAAACTTAGGAAAACTATATAGAAAGTAGGTGCCGCATGAGCGAGAAAGAAAAAGAAGTTTTAGAAGAAGAAAAAACTGAAGAGACAAAAGAAACAAAAGAAACTAAAAAAACTGAAGAGACAAAAGAGACAAAAGAAACTAAAAAAACTAAAAAAGATAAAAAGCAACAAGAAATTGATGAATTAAAGTTAGCAGTTGCTAAATATCAAGAAGAGTTTTTAAAAAGTAAAGCAGATTTAGAAAATTATAAAAAAAGAATTAACGAAGAAAGAATTAAAGACCGTAAATATGCTGCAACAAATTTAATTAGTGATTTATTAATCCCCTTAGACCAACTTAAAAAAGTTGTAAATGTAGAAGTTGATGATGACAAATTAAAAAATTATTTAATTGGATTTAAGATGATTAGCAATCAAATATATCAAGCCTTAGAAGACGATGGATTAAAAGAAATAAAAGCATTAAATGAAAAGTTTGATCCAAATTATCATTATGCAGTAGAAAAAGAAAATAATAAAGAATTAGAAAACGGTATAATAACCGAAGTAATAAATGTAGGATACACATATAAAGAAAGAGTATTAAGACCAGCAATGGTTAAAGTAAATGAATGGAGTGAAGAAAATAATGAGCAAGAAAACTAATAAAATTATTGGAATAGATTTAGGAACAACTAACTCAGTTGTCTCAGTTATGGATGGAGGCGAAGCAAAAGTAATTGCTAATGCCGAAGGTGGAAGAACAACCCCATCAGTTATCGCTTTTAAAAATGGTGAAGTATCAGTTGGTGAAGTAGCGAAAAGACAAGTTATTACTAACCCTAATACAGTTCAATCAATTAAAAGACATATGGGTGAAGAAAACTATAAAGTAAAAATTGAAAGTAAAGAATATAACCCGCAACAATTATCAGCAATGATCTTACAAAATTTAAAGAAAACTGCTGAAGACTACTTAGGAGCAACAGTTACAGAAGCTGTTATTACAGTTCCTGCATACTTTAATGATGCACAAAGACAAGCAACCGCAGATGCTGGTAAAATTGCTGGTCTAAATGTAAGAAGAATTATTAACGAACCAACTGCAGCAGCACTTGCTTATGGTATTGATAAAACCGATGTAGAACAAACTATATTAGTATTTGACCTTGGTGGTGGAACATTTGACGTCTCAATTTTATCACTAGCAGATGGAACATTTGATGTTATCTCAACCCATGGTGATAATAAATTAGGTGGCGATGACTTTGATAATTTAGTTGTTGATCACTTAGTAGCTGAATTTAGAAAAGAACAAGGCGTTGACTTATCAAAAGATAAAATGGCAATGCAAAGATTAAGAGATGCCGCTGAAAAAGCTAAAAAAGAATTAAGTGGTGTTTCAACAACTCAAATTTCATTACCATTTATTAGTATGGCAGATAGTGGTCCAGTTCACTTAGAAACAAACTTAACTAGAGCTAAATTTGATGAATTAACATCAAAATTAATTGAAAGATTAAAAACACCAATTAGACAAGCAATTAAAGATGCTAAAATTAAAACATCTGAAATTGACCAAGTTATTTTAGTTGGTGGTTCAACTAGAATTCCAGCAGTTCAAGCATTAGTCCAAGCTGAATTAGGTAAAGAACCTAACAAGAGTGTTAACCCAGACGAAGTTGTAGCAATGGGTGCAGCAATCCAAGGTGGTGTTTTAGCAGGAGATGTTAAAGACGTATTATTATTAGACGTAACACCTTTATCATTAGGTATTGAAACATTAGGTGGAGTATTTACTAGATTAATCGAAAGAAATACAACAATTCCTACATCAAAATCACAAGTATTCTCAACTGCAGCAGACAACCAACCTGCAGTAGATATTCATGTATTACAAGGTGAGCGTTCAATGGCAGCTGACAATAAAACATTAGGAAGATTCCAATTAACTGATATTCCAGCAGCACCTAGAGGAGTTCCACAAATTGAAGTTACTTTTGATATTGACTCAAACGGTATCGTCTCAGTTAAAGCAAAAGACTTAGGAACAAATAAAGAACAAAAAATCACTATAACAGGCGGTAGTGCATTATCAGATGAAGAAATCGAAAAAATGATAAAAGAAGCCGAAGAAATGGCTGAACAAGATAAACAAAAACGTGAAGAAGCAGACTTAAGAAATGAAGCTTCAAACTTAATTTTCCAAACAAATAAAGCAATTGAAGATTTAGGCGATGAAGTAACTGAAGATGAAAAAACAAATGTTGAAGCAAAAGCAAAAGAATTAGAAGAAGCTCTAGATGGTGACGATATCGAATTAATTAAATCTAAAAAAGAAGAGTTCGAAAAAGTAGCTCATGATATTGCAACTAAAGCATACGAAAAAGTTCAAAGAGAACAACAAGCAAATGCTGATGCTAATTCAGAAGTTAAAGAAGACGCTGAAGAAACAGTTGATGCAGAATTTGAAGAAAAATAATAATAAAGAGAAGGGGCAACGCCCCTTTGCTTTATAAAAGGTGATAATTTATGGCAAAAAGAGATTATTATGATGTGCTCGGCGTTTCCAAAGGTGCATCAACAGATGAAATAAAAAAAGCTTATCGAAGTTTAGCTAAAAAATACCATCCTGATATATCAACTGAAAAAGATGCGGAAGAAAAATTTAAAGAAATTCAAGAAGCATATGAAGTCTTAAGTGATGATACAAAAAGACAAACATATGATCAATTTGGTCATGATGGAAATCAATTTGGACAAGGCTTTGGTGGTTTTGACGGCTTTGAAGGTTTTGGTGGATTTGGTGATATATTTAGCGATCTTTTTGGTGGTGGAAGACAACGCCAAGAAGTATATAACGGACCTATGAGAGGTTCAGATATAGAAAAATATATGACAATTGATTTTATGGAAGCAGTTCTAGGTACTAAAAAGACAGTTAGAGTAGATATAGAAGCGAACTGTCACACTTGTGATGGGACAGGTGCTAAGTCAAAAGATGATATTCAAACATGTTCAAACTGTCATGGTTCTGGTTATGTTGATGTTGACCAAAGAACAATGTTTGGAACTATGCGAAGCAGACAAACATGTAATGTATGTGGTGGATCAGGTAAAGAAATTAAAAATAAATGTCAAACATGTAACGGTAGAAAACGTGTTAGAGATAATAAAACTGTTGAAGTTACAATTCCAGCAGGTGTTGATAATAATATGACACTAAGAGTTCAAGGATATGGTAATGAAGGAGTTAATGGTGGTTCTAAAGGTGATTTATTATTAACCTTTAGAGTTAAAAAACATCAAGTTTTTGATCGTCAAGGAAACGATATTTTCCTAAAAGTACCTATTACAATAACTGAAGCAGTTTTAGGAACAACAAAAGATATCCCAACTATTTATGGTGAAGTTAGTTTAAAAATACCAGCAGGTATTCAACCTAACACGCAACTTAGAATGCGTGAAAAAGGGGTTGCATCACCTCGTGGTGGTAGAAAAGGTGATCAGTTTGTTATTGTCGATGTTCAAACTCCTAAAAAACTTACAAACAAAGAAAAAGAACTTTATGAACAATTAAACAAACTAGAGTCTAAAGAAACTGAATCTACATGGCAAAAGTTTAAAAATATATTTAAAAATTAATAGGGTGTAAAAACCCTATTTTTACTATAACAATGATATAATAAATTAGTGAAAAACGTAAAAGGAGTAAAAAATATGATACTTGTAAAACATGACAAAGTAGAAACAAACTTAAAACCTTATTTTTACTTTGCTTTAGAACAATACATTTTAGAAAACATTTTAAAAGATGATGAAGCATACTTTTTTACATGGAAAATTAAAGGAATAGTGATTGGAAAAAATCAAGTTTTAGAAAATGAAGTAAACCTAGATTATACTAAAGAAAACAATATTGATATATATCGTCGTCCAACTGGAGGAGGAGCTATTTATGCTGATGAAAACAATTCAATGTTTACGATGATTACTAAAAAAGCGGAAAACTTTTCATTTAAAAAGTATTTAAACTTAATTATTGACGCAATGCAAAAACTCGGATTAAAAATTGAATTTAGTGGTAGAAATGACCTTCTTTATGATAATAAGAAAATGAGTGGAGTTGCATTCTTACAAAACAAATATGGTGTTTTAATCCATGGTACTTATATGTATGATGTCAATGTTGAAACAATGATTAGATCAATTACTCCAAGTAATGAAAAACTGGTTTCAAAGGGAATAGATAGTGTCAGAAGTAGAGTAGTAAACTTAAAAGACCATTTGAACGGAATAACTCAAGATGAATTAATTAATCATTTAGAAAAAGAAATTACAACAAAAGAGTATATTCTTTCTCCGCAAGAAATTGATATAATTACTGAAATGGCAAAAAAATATGAATCAAAAGAGTGGCGTTTTCAAAAACAACCACCATATACAAAAGTTATTAAAAAGAGAATATCAGGTGGAGTTTTTGAAATAAAACTAGATTTAAATAAAGGTGTTATTGAAAATGCTAAAATAACTGGTGATTTCTTCGATCTATTTCCAATTGAACTAATTGAAAAACAATTAACAAATATCCCATATACTAAAGAAGCAATTACTAATGCTTTAAATACTATAAATCTTGAAGATATGATATTAGATATTAAAAAGGATGAGTTTTTAGACTTGTTATTAGAAGGATTAATTGAATAAAGCCTAAAAGATTGAATTTATTTGACTATTGTATATGAAATTTGTTAAAATAAAACCAATCGGAAAGGGGTATTATATGAAAAAAAGAATTAAATTAATTAATAAATATTTTCAAAAAAATAAAGTTAAACCAAATGAAGAAGTTAATAAATTATTAAATGAAGATATTGAAAAAGCAATCGAAAGAGCTAAAACATTTATAGGTAGTAAGAAAGTATCTAAACCAATTATATTGAGAACACCTAACTTAAACGATAACAATTTAAAATATATACTTACTAAGACAGATGAATCAGAAGAATTTAAAGTAGAGTATAACAATACCCTCTTAACAGTAATATTTTTAGGTGAAAGCGACTTAAATTATCATCAAATAGAAATAGATCATGTAACTGGTCACTTAGGTGATGATATAATCGGTGAAGTTAAATACGATGAAATTTCAAACACTGAAATTGTAATTACCAACACCCAAGAAAACAAAAACACAACATTATCGAAAGTTTCATTTGAGATGCATTTAAGAAGTAACGGTACATTATCATTTGAATTAAGAAATCATTATGCATATGATGAAGATAAATATTTAAATGTGTTAACTGAAAAAGAACAATACATTGTTGATACATTAAAGCGAGCAATTAATACAAATTAAAACATAAAAA
>DURF01000175.1 GCA_012837395.1 Acholeplasma sp.
ATTGCATTAAATAGTTATTATTTGATGCTCCACCATCAACTGCAATTGATTTAATATTTATATTATGGTCACGCTCAATAATTTTTAAGATATCAGTTACTTGATATGCAATACTATTAAGAGTTGCTTTCATGATGTCTGCTTTAGTTGAATTAGCTTCTAATCCTAAAATAGCACCTTTAGCATCACTATCCCAATAAGGTGCTCCAAGTCCTACAAAGGCTGGTACTACATAAACATTATTATTAGTAGATTCAAACGCCATTTGTTCAGTTTCATGAGCATAATTAATTAAATTTAGTTTATCTCGCATCCATTTAATTGCAGATCCACCCATAAAAACTGATCCTTCTACAGCATAATTAATTGGTCCATTTTCTTTTTTATAAAAGATAGTTGAAATAAGCCCCTTATTAGAATTAAGAAGTTCATCTTTTGTATTAGTTAATATAAAACAACCCGTGCCATAAGTTACTTTAGTCTCGCCTTTATCTAAACACAAATGACCATAAAGCGCACTTTGTTGGTCACCAATCATCGCAGTAATCGGTATTAATGTATCTTCATATTTATAATTGCCAAATAAATGATCATTACTATAAACACTAGGCAAGATATTTTTAGGTATATTAAAAAGATTAAGTAACTCATCATCCCACTTATTTTCATTAATGTTAAAAAGCATAGTTCTAGAAGCGTTTGAAATATCAGTTTTAAAACTTCTTTCAACTGATAAATTATATAATAGATAAGTATCAATTGTTCCAAACATTAAGTTATTAAAACTACCTTTATAGTTATTTAATAAATGCTTTATTTTAGACGCACTAAAATAAGGATTTATTAAAAGGCCTGTTTTATCTTTAACTATTTCTTTATAACCTTTATTAATCCATTCATCGGTAATATAACTTGTATGATGAGCTTGCCATGAGATTGCATCACTAATTGGTTCATTAGTTAATTTATCCCAAATAACGGTTGTTTCTCTTTGATTAGTTATCCCAATAGCTATAACTTCTTCTGCTTTAATATTGGCGTTTTGAAAAGTTCTAGTTAATAATTTATTAACTGAAGTTAGTATTTCTTTAGGGTTTTGTAATATTTCACCATTTTTTAGTTGATTAATATTTAATTCAATATAATCACTATAAACAATTTTTGTCGATTTATTGATTAATAAAACCCTTGATGAAGTTGTGCCTTGATCAATAACTAAAACATACTTTTTCATAATCTTTCATTAACCCAACTTAATATTTTATTAAAGACAATTTCTTTTTCTATATCATTAAAAACATTGTGGCGAGATTTTTCTAGTAAAAATAATTCTTTATCTTTAAAATTTAACTTATTAAATAAGTTCTCACCATAACTAATTGGTGCTAGTTTATCACTTTTACTATATATTAATAAAACACTTGTTTGATAGTTATAAATATTTTTATGGAATTTTTTCATCGCTTTAAACATCATTTCATTAATTAATTTAAAATAAAAATAATTAATATCATAACCATCAACAACATAATCATTATCATG
>DURF01000176.1 GCA_012837395.1 Acholeplasma sp.
ATAATGTCAACAGTTGCTGTAACGTCTCTTAGCGCATATAATTTCTTATCGGCTGGTGCTACTTCACCACTTTGGCCAATAACTGCAACTCCAATATCATTAACTTGTTTTAAAAAGTCCTTAAATTCAACTTCAACTTGAAAGCCTGGAATACTTTCTAGTTTATCAATTGTACCACCTGTATGACCTAGTCCTCTTCCACTCATTTTAGCAACTTTTGCACCAAAACTTGCAACAAGAGGTGCTAATACTAAAGTAATTGTATCGCCAACACCACCAGTTGAATGTTTATCTACTTTAATACCGTTAATTGATGATAAATCAAAGACATCACCACTATCACGCATTGCAAGTGCTAAATTTGTTGATTCTTCATGATTCATACCTTGAAAATAAATAGCCATTAAAAGGGCACTCATTTGATAATCTTTTATATTACCATTTGTATAATTTTCAATCAAATAATTAATTTCTTCTTTTGATAAAACTTTGCCTGCACGTTTTTTTAATATTAAATCTATAATGTGCATATTTACCAACTCCTATATAATTATTTTACCATATATTATGTTATAATAATACGAAGAAAAGGTGATATGATGAAAATATATTTTGTAAGACATGGACAAACAAAGTTTAACTCACAAAGATTAATTCAAGGTCGTGTAGATGAACCTTTAAATAAAGTAGGTATTAAACAAGCTAAAGAATCTGGCCAAATTATTAAGGGACTAAACTTTAATATTGATAAAATTGTTACAAGTCCACTTTCAAGAGCATTTGAAACTGCTCATTTAATCGCAAGAAAAACTAATTACAAAGATAATATTGAAGTGGTGCAAAAGTTTGTTGAAAGAGACTTTGGAAAATATGAATTAACTAAAATTGCTGATTCATTCCCAAAAGTAATGGCTGATGGATTTACTGAAGAAGGTTTTGAAGACTCTCCTACCTTAATTAAAAGAATCAAAGAAACTATTGATGAATTATATCAAAAGTATCAAGGCAAAACTATTATCGCAACCGTCCATGCTCATGTAATTAGAACTGCTTATATTTTATTTGATAATAAAAAATATAATTATGTTAACTTCTTTTTAGGTAATTGTTCAATTCATGAATTTGATTACGATGGAAATAATTTAACATTTATAAATGATTATAACAACGAAGAAGAGTAAACAAAAAAGATAGCTTTGAATTAAATTTCAAAACTATCTTTTTTCTTACTCTTTTATTTTTGAATTAATAATATCAAACATTTTATCTGCTAGTTCATTAGTTGTTAATTCTTTTACTTCTTCATGTTTAATTACTGGATGAACATAGACTTTTATTTTTGAAAATTGCCACCATTTTCTAGTCGCAAGCTTACTCGCACCAATAATAGTAATAGGTAGAAAGTCTGATTCGGCCTTAGTACCAATTTTATAAGCGCCACCTCTAGCATCAACCATTAACTCTGTTTCACGAGATTTAATACCCGCTTCTGGAAATATTAACATCGCATGACCTTTTTCAACATTTTTAATAGCCTCAATCATAGTTTTAGCAGTTCTTCTATTATCTTCACGATCAATTGGAAGACATCCTATATAGTTCATATATTGTGCTAAAATTGGAATTTTATATAATGAAATCTTAGGCGTAAACGCAAGCCCTCTATTGAAGATAGACATAATTATAACAGGATCTGTTTGAGATTTATGATTAGCATAAACTGTCAACTTCCCAGTTTTTGGAATATTTTTTCTACCTTTTGATGTTATTACAATTCTTAAAATAAATATATTTAAAAATATCGCAAAGCTTTTTGCTAAATGATATTTAAATTTAGAATTTGGTTTTGTAAACTTCATAACAGGCATTAATAATATTAAAAGTAAAAACAATACTAATAAACCAATAATAAAACCTAAAATGATCCATGCTGGTATTAAATACCAAATAGGGACTAATAAATATCCTAAATAAACTGAGGCAAACCAAACTAATAGAAACAAAATTGAAATCATCAATTATCCCTCTTTTCATACTTAGTAAATATGAGTTTATCTGCTGTTTCATAATTTACTACTTTAAATTTTGACAAATCAAATTTAGGAAAATATACATTTCCTTCATATCTATTTAAAATAAATGTTATATATAAGGTATTTGCAAAAGGTAGTGCTAATTTATAAATAGTTGGTCCACCAATTACATAAATATCTTCTTTATTATTTTTAAAAAAATCAATTACATCATTAACTAAAATAGCATCACTATATTCTTTATAGTTAATGTTTGCGACATATACTTTTTTAAATGGGAAAGGTTTATTTTTATAATAACCTTTCATAGATTGATAAGTTAAATCACCCATTAAAACAATTTTATCATTAGTAATACTTTTAAAATGAGCTAAATCACTTGGGATATGCCAAGGCAGTTTATCATCAATCCCAACTAACCAGTTTTCATCCATTGCCCAAACTAAACTAATCATACAGCAACAACACCTTTAATTGCCGGATGAGGATTATAGTTAGTTAATTTAAAGTCTTCATATTTAAAACCGAAAATATTTTTTACATTTGGATTAATTTCCATTGTTGGAAGACTTCTAGTTTCGCGACTTAACTGTAGGTTAATTTGATCTAAGTGATTACTATAAATATGAGTATCCCCCATTGTATGAACAAAATATCTTGGTTTAAGATTGGTTGCTTGAGCTACCATCATTAAAAATAATGAATATGAGGCGATATTAAATGGTACTCCTAAGAAAACATCAGCACTTCTTTGATAAAGTTGCAGTGATAATTCACCATCATTAACATAAAATTGCATAAAAGCATGACAAGGTGGAAGCGCCATATCCTTTATTTCACTAGGATTCCAAGCACTTATAATTAATCTTCGAGAATCAGGATTATTTTTAATATCATTAATTAAATTATTTAATTGGTCAACTCCTAAAAAGTTACGCCATTGTTTACCATAAACTGGTCCTAGATCACCGTGTTTTTTCGCAAAGTCATCATCGGTTTTAATTTTTTCGACAAACTCTTTTAAAGTTTCGTTATTATAATCACTAGATTTCTTAAATATTTCATATGGCCATTCATTCCAAATATTAACGTTATTTCTTACTAAATAATCAATATTTGTATTACCGCTTATAAACCATAAAAGTTCATGAATAATTGATTTTAAATGAACTTTTTTAGTAGTTAAAAGTGGAAATCCATCATTTAAATCATATCTTGTTTGATAACCAAAGACACTAATTGTACCTGTATTTGTACGATCAGTTTTTTTGCTACCATGTTTTAAAACATGTTTGCACATCTCTAAATATTGTTTCATAACAATTTACCCCCTAAATTATTTTGCTAGTTTATATAGTGCCTCTGTATAAATAATTGTTGCTAATATAAAGTCATCTAAATCAATATATTCATCTCTTTGGTGAATATATGATGGTTTTCCTGGAAAATGTGGTCCAAATGCAACCACATTTGGAATTGCTCTTGCAAATGTTCCACCGCCAATAACTAATGGTTTAGCTTCTAAATCATTAGTATGTTTACGGTAGACATCCATTAAAGTGTTAACAAGTTCTGAATTTGGATCATTATAAAGTAGTTTTTGATGATGATTATAAGATACATTAAATTCTTTTAATAAATCTTTTAAGTGATTTAATAAATCTTCAAAAACAACACCATTTGGATATCTTAAATTAAGAGTTGCAGTAAACTTTGTATTATTTGTCTTTAAAACTCCAAAGTTGACAGTTAAAGGTCCCATTTCTTCATCAAAGTATTTAACTCCTAATTTATTTCCATCAGTTTCATTAGCTAAATATTTATCAATAAAGGCTGTTAATTCGTTATTAATACCTAAACTTAAAATAAAGTTATTTAATTTATCAATAGCATTTATACCTAGTTCAGGTGTTGAACCATGAGCACTTTTACCACTAACTTCAACTTCAAAAATATTACTATCTTTATTTAATACTTTTCCAACTAAATTATTAGTTTCTAAATATTTATTAAATACTTCTTTAAAATCATCATTATCATACTTAATTTTAGCAGTTGCTAAATCTGGAACCATATTGTCTCTTAAGCCACCATTAAAACTAATTAAGTTATTGTTGTTAAAACTTCCTTCAATATTAATTCTAACAATCCCTTTTTCAGCATAAATTAATGGAAAGTCTGCATCAGGAATAAATCCACTGACAGGTACTTCTGGATGTCTTTTAAAGTAGTGTTCAACACAACGCCAACCTGACTCTTCATCTAGTCCTAAAATTAATTTAACTCTTTTACTTAATTTAACATCAAGCTCATTTAATATCTTCATTGCATAATATGCAGCCATTGTTGGTCCCTTATCATCTTCAGTACCACGACCATACATTTTATTTTCATGAATTTCTGCGCCATAAGGTGGATAAGTCCAATCACTACCAGCTGGAACTACATCTAAATGACCCATAATTGCGACATACTCATTTTGATCACCTAGTTCAATATGACCAGCATATCCATCAACATTTAAAGTTTTAAATCCATCCTTATTAGCTAAATCTAACATAAAATCTAGCGCTTTTTTATTACCTTCTCCAAAAGGAGCACCGACTCTTTTTGGATCAAAAGTTGTTAGTTCTGAATTTATTTTAATTAAGTTTTGTAAATCTTTAATTAAATCATCTTTTCTTTTTAATACTTCTTCTTTAAAATTTATTTTCATATTATCAAACTCCTTATATTATTTTAACATAAAAGGGGTTCAAATTTAAGTTAATCAATTAAAAAAAATAAGTTTTAACTATAATAAGCAAAACTCATTTTTTTCTTTAAGTTATTTATTCAATTTCTTTTTCTAACTTGTTTCTATTGCTTGATAAATATGTAATTTTTTCAGCAATAACTTCAATCATATTCATCTTCTTTTCTTCATCAATATTATATTGCCAAGATTGAATTCTTCCCTTAATAGCAAGCATAACCCCTTTTTCAACATATTTTTCAACTAAATTTGCTAGACCTTCCCAACATGTTATTTGAAAAAAATCTGTATCATACTCACCAGCATAGTTTTTAAAAGATCTTTGGACGGCAAGTTGGAATTTTAAAACTTTTTTCCCATCTTCTAAAATTGTTGGTTCAGGATTATGTGTAATCCTTCCGATTAAAATTAGTTGGTTTAACATTAACTTCCTCCTTTTTACAACCATTATAAGAAAGAGTATTAATTTATAAAAATAGCCAATTAATATTTAACTTAAATATATATTATTAATTATAATAAAAAAAGGTA
>DURF01000019.1 GCA_012837395.1 Acholeplasma sp.
ATTAAAACTCTATCTTCTTTTCTAATTTTAAACACATTTACTAAAACACCTAAATAGCTTAAATAAAATATAATTGTCCCAATTAAACCTACACTAACCAGTAACTCAATAACATTATTGTGTGAATATGTCTCTTCGAAGCCAATTCTAGAATATAAAACTCTATAATTATTTATTCCATAACCAAATAGAGGTTTTTCTTTAAACCAATCCCAACCATATTTAATCATGTTCATTCTAGTGTTAAATGAACCATCTGTTGTACCTTCGCCAAAAGCACCTTCTACCATTTGTTCAATTCTTCTGCCTAAAATATTATAAAATAATTCTATATTCATAATTGCATAATAAGACGAGATTAATAAGATAAAAATTAATAATGCGACAGGCAAAATTGTTTTAAGGTTAATATTATAACTACTATAAAATGTTATAACGCTTCCTAATAAAATAAATATAAATCCTGTTCTTGATCCGGTTAGAAAAATCATGATAACCATTAATAACCAAAATAGCAAATACCACAATTTCTTTTCTTTATTATAGATGACTAAGGAAAAAACAGCAGCAATTGTAAGGATTATTGCAATTTCATTTTGATTACCCAATTCTTCTCCAAATCTTTTTATATTTGAAAAATCAGAAACCGAAAATAAATATACTGTAGCTAATAGCCCCGAAATAGCAAAAGCCCTAATTACATTATATAATTTCTCTTTGCTATCAAAATAATTAACCATAGTAAACATCATTATATATATTTGAATCATTGTTACAAGTTTGCCAAATGCAATATTCATATCTACAGCAACAAGAACTGAAATCAATACAAAGAAAAGAAATACTATGCTTAATCCTAAAAATTTATTAAAAACAATCTTTTCTTTTTTAATTATATGATTAAACCAAAATAACAAGAGAAATAACAGCAAAATACCATTGCTAATTAAAAATAATCCCTCAACATAAGTAAAAAAATACAAGCTAAATATGTATAAGTATAATAAACCATTTATAATTTTGTCTAATGTTATTTTTTTCATGTTCTATAACCTCGTGTTATTATGATAATAATACAAATAAGTTAATTGTCATTATTAAATGTTAAACTTATAAAATGCTCTGTCATTTCTTTAATATCATAACCTTGGTTTATTAAATCTTCTTTAGTATTTCTTCTATTAGTACATTCATATAACTCTATAGCTTTATTAGCCCAATCCTTAGCATCATTCTTTAATGAGTTAAACATAACAAACTCTGTTAGTTTTACTTCTTTAGTTATTGCACTTGATATTAAACAAGGCAGACTTGCTCCTTGAGCTTCTACTATAACATTAGGGAGTCCTTCATAAAAAGAAGGAAAGACCATAACATCCATAGCCATTAACAATTGTGGAACATCATCCCTAATACCTAGAAATAAAACATCATCTTCTAAATTATATTCTTCTACTTGCTTAAAAACTTCATCTCTAAGTTCACCCTTGCCGATCAACATTAATATTGCATTATCATTAACCTTTTTTATCTCATTAAAAACTTTTATTAAGAACTTGTGATTCTTTTGCTGTGAGAATCTCCCAATATGACCAACTACAAATTTATTTTCTATATTTAACTCTTTTCTCGTTTTAATTCTAATGTCCTCATCATAAGAAAATTGGTTTGTATCAATTGCATTATTTAATATATGAACTTTATTTTTTTTTAATTGCTCTTTTACCAAATAAATATTCACCTGCTTCAGTTGAAGGAGCAATCTTTACAGTTGGAATAAATCTAGGCATCCAACAAGAAACAAAATTAATAAATTTGTGAGTTATTTTGTTACTAGATTTGGTGTTAGTAGATCTTAGTATTAAATTTTTAGCTCCACCCCACTTGGACGCTAGAAGATCAATTGTTGATATATTTGAACTTGACAATCTAATAACATTGTCATATCCATTTTTCTTTACAAGTTTTTTTATAGAGTTAAATGATTTGATCGGATTTTTAGTCTTCATTGGTAAATTATATATTTTACCACCCATTTGTTTAATTTCTTTATCATAATGTCCTTCTTCATAAGTAAAGACACAAAAATCCATTTGAAATTTTGTTTTATCTAATTCTCTATATATTTTCATTAAAAATGTTTCTGCACCGCCGCGGTTCATGCTGCTAACTATGCATAATAGCCTTTTCACTCAATCAACTCTTTTCATTAAATAAAACATCATAAAATTCTTTTAAAACATTTTCAGGATGGTATTTTTTTGATTTTATTAAATTATTCATGCCCATTTCATTTCTTAAATTTGGTCTTTCAACTAAAGTTCTTATTGCCTCTTTTATTTCCAATGGGTCATTAATATTGACTATTAATCCATTTTCCATATCCTTGATAATTTCAGTGTTAAAATTCCAGTCACTAGCAATAACAGGTATGCCTGCATATAAGGCGTCTAATATTGTTCCAGCAAATCCCTCGCCTTCAAAATAAGTAGGAAATAGCAACGCATAATAATCTTTTAATACTTTAGGCGTAGAATTATAATGC
>DURF01000177.1 GCA_012837395.1 Acholeplasma sp.
TGCATAAACTTCTTCGCCCTTTTTATTATAACCAATTAAAATGTTTGAAAGTCTTAATTTTAAATCTTGAAGTGATGTTGCAAGTGATAAAATTGCCATTATTTCACTTGCGGCAGTAATAATGAAATTATCTTTTCTATTAAGAGTTTCAACATTTCTTAAAGCGCGGTCATTAACATCAAGCGTACGAGGCCAAACAATGTTATTTTTATCTAAATTGAGACTATTACCGTAATAAATATGATTATCAATTACGGCACTTAAAAAATTATGAGCAGAACTTATCGCATGTAGGTCTCCAGTAAAATGAAGATTTATTTTATCTCTTGGAATAATTTGTGTATAACCACCACCAGAAGCACCCCCTTTTAGTCCTAAAACTGGACCAACTGAAGGCTCTCTTAAAGCTGCAACCACATTTTTTCCAATTCGTTTTAAACCATCAGCCATCGCTATTGACATTGTAGTTTTACCTTCACCAAAAGGAGTAGGTGTAATAGCAGTAACTAATATTAATTTTCCATCCTTTTTGTCTTTTAGTCTTTCTAGTAAACCTAAATCTATTTTAGCAATCTTATTACCATATAAATTAATTTCATTATCTTTAATTCCTAAATTATTAGCAATCTCATTTATTGGTTTATAATTTGCGCTTTGTGAAATTTCTAAATCAGTTTTCATAGTTAGTCCCCTTATCTATCATTTTCTTTAAAATAATTATAACATAGTTATAAAACAAGATAAAGAAACTAAAATGAGGATTTTGCCTTTACAAGCAAAAATAATAGTGCTATAATTGGAACTAACATCAGAGGAATTGGTGATTGTTATGATTAAATTTAGTTTAACATCAAAAGTTTATTACTACTATTATAACCCGGGTAGATATTAAATATCGCTTGGTTTTTTATAATAGTAAAAAACAAGTGTTATTATAATATCTAGTTAAAAAATAGATAAAGTAATAACACACCAAAACATTAAATATTGTTAAAGCAATGTGTTATTCGATAAACGGATAGCACATTTTTTTTATAAAAATAAACAAAAAAGAAAGAGGAAAAGAAAAATGAAGAAAATAGGTTTATTTATATTAATGGTTACGACATTATTAGTAACAGTTGCTTGTAGTAAAGATGATAGAATTCAAGTGGGGATATTACAATTCTTATCACATGAAGATTTAGACCAAGCAAGAATAGGTTTTATTAAAGCACTAGAAGAAGAAGGTTTTGTTGATGGGGATAATATTAAAATAACAGTATTAAATCCACAAGCTGATGCACAAACAATGCAAACTCAAGCCGCACAACTTGTAAGAAACTCAGATTTAATATTAGCAATTGCAACACCTGCGGCGGTTTCTGTTGTTAATGAGGCTAAAGATAAGGGGAGAAATATTCCAATTCTCTTTACAGCAGTTACTGACCCACTTGATGCAAAATTAGTAACAAGTTTAGATAAACCCGGTGGAAATGTAACAGGAACTAGTGATCTAAATCCAATTGTTGATCAAATGAGTTTAGTAAAAAGAATTAAACCAGAAGCAGAAACCGTTGGAATTTTATATACATCAAGTGAAACAAACTCGAAAGTTCAAGCTGATTTAGCAGTCGCTGAACTAACAAGACTAGGTTTAGCAAATAAAATATCAACAATTAATACCCTTTCAGACTTACCACATGTATTTGGGGAGTTAGCAAAAGATGTTGATGTAATTTATATTCCAAGTGATAACTTACTTGCAAGTTCAATGGGGGCTGTTGAAGTTGAACTTAAAAAACATGCAAACTTACAAGTACCAATTATTACAACAACAATTCTTCAAGTAGAAAATGGTGGAACGCTAACTTTTGGCCTGAGTTACTTTAATTTAGGTAGACAAACCGGAACTATGGCTGCAAAAATTCTTAACGGTACAAGTGCTGGTAATATTGCAGTTGAAACAATTGAAGAAACAGAATTAATTATTAATAAAAAACAATTAGAAGAAGTACTAAATTTAGAAATACCTCAAGACTTATTAGATGAGGCAGTTATTATATTAGAATAGGAAGTTTATATGGACTACATTTATATTTTAAGAGATTCTATAGAATTAGGACTTATTTGGTCACTTCTAGCTTTAGGTGTCTTTGTATCATTTAGAATTTTAGATTTTGCTGACTTAACAGTTGAAGGAAGTATGGCACTTGGCGGAGCATTAACTGCTTCATTAATGCTAAAAGGTCACCCAATCTTTTCTAACTATTTTGTCGTAATAATTTTAGTAATAATCTTTGGAGCAATAGCTGGAATAACAACCGGCGTTCTTCATACTAAACTAAAAATACCAGGCATACTAGCGGGTATTATTAGTATGACAGCACTTTATTCAATTAACTTAATGATAATGAAAGGTGCAAGCCTTTATATACCAGAAGCTATTACTATATATAACCCTTTAGATTGGTTTTTCAGTAATGTTATTGTAATTGAAAATCTAGCAACGCAAAGATTTATTTCAAAAACATTAACATCATTTTTAGTGGTAGGACTTTTTACGACATTAATTTATTGGTTTTTTGGAACAGAAGTTGGAATGTCTGTTAGAACAATCGGTAGTAATAAACAAATGGCAAGAGCTCAAGGAATAAATACAGATAAGATGATTATTGTTGGACTTGCTATTTCCAATGCCTTAATAGCCTTAACAGGATCACTTTATGCCCAAAGTTTTAAAACAAGTAATATGGATATCGGAAGAGGGACAATTGTAATTGGTCTTGCGGCAATTATTCTTGGTGAAACTATAGTAGGTAAAAAAACATTTAAAAGATGGTTAATTGCGGTTATAACCGGAAGTATAGTATTCCAATTATTAATTGGAATAGCTATAAATTTAGGATTTTCAGCCAATAACTTAAAGTTATTACAAGCAATTCTAATTGCAATAGTTTTAGCAAATCCAACAATTAAAACATGGATTAAAGAAAGAAGAAATAAGGAAAAAGGTGAAAGTTATGCTTAAAATACAAAATGTAACTAAAACCTTTAATAAAGAGATGTCTAAAGATTTAGTTAAAGTAGCTTTAGATAATATAAACTTAGAAATTAATGAAGGAGATTTCGTAACGATAATAGGTAGTAATGGTAGCGGTAAAACAACTCTATTAAATGTAATAAGTGGTGTTCATAAAATTGATAATGGTAATATATTAATTAATAATAAAAATATAAATGATTTAAAAGAACATCAAAGAGCTAAATTTTTAGGTAGAGTATTTCAAGATCCACTTTTAGGAACAGCCGGCACAATGTCTGTTTTAGAAAATCTCTACTTAGCGAATCAAAAGGGAAGAAACAGAAAATTAAAATGGGCATTTAATAAAAAAGAAGAAGAAAAGTTTTATAATTTAGTTAAAGAGTTGAACTTAAATATTGAAAACAATTTAACTCAAAAAATTGGTTTATTATCAGGAGGTCAAAGACAAGCAATAACACTACTTATGGCAACGCTTCAAAAACCAGAAATTCTTCTTTTAGACGAACATACAGCGGCTCTTGATCCTAAAACAGCAGAAGTAGTTTTAAATTTAACAAATGAATTAATTAAAAAACATAATCTTACAACACTAATGATTACACATAATATGCGAGATGCATTAAATTATGGCAATAGATTAATTATGTTTAAAGAAGGAAAGATTGTTTTAGATGTTAAAGGAAAAGAAAAAGACAAATTAACAATTAAAGATTTATTATTTAAATTTGAAGACATTGATTAACAAGGCGGATTTTTCCGTCTTTTCTTTTACCATTTGAAAAAAACAATCAATTACATCATGATATAATTGATATATATAAATGCAGGGAGGTTAATATTTATGAACAATGTTTTTATGGCAATTGGAGCTCATATCGGTGATGTTGAATTAACATCAGGATTAGTTTTAGCAAATCAAGCATTAAAAGGAGATAAAATTATAACTGTTGCTTTAACTGCAGGTGAAAGAGGCAATCCACCGCATTTAACAGTTAGCGAATATCGCATGCAAAAAGTAAAAGAAGCAAAAGAATTTGCTGAAGCCTTAAAGGGTGAAGCAATCATCTTTGATTATAAAGACGGTGAATTACCAAATGATGAAAAAGTAAGACTTGAAGTCGCAAATTTAATTAGAAAATATAAACCGAAAATGATTTTTACGCATTGGCAAAACTCAATGCACAAAGATCATATAACAACTTCAAAAATTGTTGTAGATGCATCATTTTTCGCAGGAATTGACATGGGAGATAAATTAGTAGGCGATAGACATTACGCACCAGTATATTTTGCAGAAAATTGGGAAGATGCTGATGATTTTAAACCATATTTATATATACCATGTTCAGAAGAAGCATTCAAACTTTGGAGTGATGCAATATCTAAACACTGGTTTATTATGAATTCAAAATCATTTAAATATTATGATTACTACACTCACTTATCATATGTAAGAGGAGCACTAGCAAGAACAACTCATGCACAGTGTTTCGCAGTTTTTGATTACCAGAAAAAAGTAATTAATAATAATTTATAAAAGGTTAATAAAATGAATATTGTAAAATTAGAAAAATATATGATTGAAGAAGTAGTAAACATTTGGAATACTGAAGTTAGTGCTTCTGGAATTTATAAACCATTTACGACAAAATCGTTTCAAGAAACATTTATTAATAATAACTCATACAATAAAGAAGGAAGTTTAGTAATAAAATTAAATAACGAAATTATTGGTTATGGTAATGCAGTATTTAAAGATAAAAATGAAACAACCCCAGGTTTTATAACATGTGTTGTAATAAAAAAAGCTTATCAAAGAAAAGGTTATGGAACTATACTTTTAAAAGAGTTAGAAAACTTTTTAAAAGCTAATAATAAAAACTATATTAGACAACTATTTTTAAATCCGATTTCCTTAGAATGGATTATTCCAAATACTAATAATCATGATCATCCAAATGCGCCAGCAGTTGAGTATAATTCAGCCTTTTATTTATTCTTATTAGCAAATGGTTATAATGTTTCTGGCCAACAACAAGATGCCTTTTATTTAAATATTACTAACTATGAAATACCAGATAAAATAAAACAAATTAATAATAAAAATGAAAGTAATGGATATTATATTACTTTTTACGAAAAAGAGAAACATCACGGTTTTAAAGAATTATTTGAAGCCTTAAATAATCCGCTATGGTATGAAGCAGTTAAAAATAATCTTAAATTAGATAAACCTCATAAAATGTTAGTAGTTGTTAAGAACAATAAAATATTAGGTTGGACTGGACCACTTTTTACAACTAACTCTAAAAGAGGATATTTTGCAGGGATAGGTATCCATCCTAATATACAAGGGTTAGGAATAGGTTCAAGTTTATTTAGTGAACTAATATATCAATCTAAAATAAATGGTTCACAGTTTATGTCACTTTTCACAGGATCTGAAAATCCAGCAAGAAATATATATTTAAAAGCGGGATTTAAAATCGTTAAATCCTTCGCCGTATTAAGAAAGGAAATTTAAAATGTATACATTATCAAATAATATAAAAATACCTAAAATAGGTTTTGGAACATGGCAAATCCCACCAGGAGAAATTGCCTACAAATCAGTTTTAGACGCAATAAAAGTAGGTTATAAACATATTGACACAGCTTATGCTTATGAAAATGAACAATCGGTCGGTAAAGCAATTAAAGATAGTGGAGTTAATCGAGATGAATTATTTATAACTAGTAAACTACCTTCACATATTAAAGATTATGAAGGTACAGTTAAACACTTTAATTTAACAATGGAAAATTTAGGTTTAGAATATTTAGATCTATATTTAATTCATGCTCCTTGGCCATGGGATGAAATAGGTAAAGATTGTAGCCAAGGCAATGTTTTAGCTTGGAAAGCAATGATTGAGTTTTTTAAGGCTGGAAAAATTAGAGCAATCGGTGTTTCAAACTTTAACAAAGAAGAAATAGAAAACATTGTAAAACATACAAACTTTGTTCCACATGTTAATCAAATACAGTTTCATATTGGTCATACTCAAAATGAAACTGTAAGCTATTGTAATAAACATAATATATTTATTGAAGCTTATTCACCACTTGGGACAGGTAGAGTTTTAAAAAATGAAACAGTAATTGAAATGGCTAAAAAATATAATGTGACCCCTGCTCAATTAAGTATTAGATATTGTTTAGAAAAAAATACCGCACCACTTCCTAAAACAACAAGTAAAGATAGAATGATTGAAAACATAAATGTAGATTTTAAAATTAATGTTGAAGATATTAAAATATTAGATGAATTGTAAGGAGATATAGTTGAAGAAAATAATATACTCAGATTTAGATGGAACACTTTTTGATTACAATGAACAAGGTTCTTTTGTAAGTGATAAAAATATTGAAGCAATTAATAATTGGACAAATAATAATTATTTTGGAATAGCTACTGGAAGAAATATATTAAGTGTTAAAAAATTATTTGAAAATACTAAGTTAAAAATTAATTTACCTTTTGTATTAACAAATGGAGCATGTATTTATGATTTTAAAAATGATGAAATAATTTATAAAAAAGCAATTAATAAATTAGTTATAGATGAAGCTGTTCAATATATAAAAAATAATCCGATTGCTATTCTTTTGTTGATTGCTCCTGAAAATAGATATTATGTTGGAAAGTTTGATGAAAATATATTTAATAGACCAAACTTTGACTTTACTGAAATTAATGAAGATGAAATCGATTATAACGATATCGTTAAAATAGATTTTATGGTTAATCCTAATGATAATGAAAAATTAACTAAA
>DURF01000178.1 GCA_012837395.1 Acholeplasma sp.
AACATTTATTCCTATAACATATTTAGTTAATAAAAATAGCGATTTGACACTCAAAATATTAAAGCCATTTAACTTACTAGCTAAAGCATTATTTTTACCAGTAACATATCTATTTAATATTTTAAGAAACATTGTTTCTAAAGGAAACATTGAAACCATGACAGAAGATGACTTTTTAGAAATTATTGAACATGCAGAGCAACACGATGGAATCAGTTCTAATGAAAGTAAGTTAATTAAGAACGTACTTGAATTTCATGATTTAAAAGTAACTGATATCTTTACACCAAGAATTGATGTAATTGCAGTTGATAAAAACACTAAACCACATGATATTTTAGATGTGTTTATTAAATCAGGATATTCAAGATTACCTCTTTATAATGAAGATATTGATGATATTGTTGGAATAATTAATTATAAAGATTTATATGCTAAAGTTATTCATAAAAAACAACCATTAGAATCAATCATCCAATCACCAGTTGAAATAACTGAGTATATGGAAGTAACTGATTTACTAAGTTTACTAAAACTAAACAAAGCTCACATGGCAGTAGTTAAAGATGAATTTGGTGGTACATTAGGTATCGCAACTATGGAAGATATCTTAGAAGAATTAGTTGGTGATATTTGGGATGAACATGATATAGTAATTGATAATATTAAGCCTTTAAATGATAATAGATACTTAGTATTAGGGTCAACATATTTAGATGATTTAGCAGAAGAATTAGAAATTGATGATTTTAACGAGGACGATTATTTAACTGTTAATGGTTGGGTTTTAGCTAGTTTAGGTAAAATGGGGGTCAAAGGTGATAGATTTGTTTATGAGAACTTAGAAGTTGTTGTAACAAAGGCTAACAATCGCCAAATATTAGAAGTAGAAATTAAAGTATTAGAAAATATTAATTAATAAATTATTGCAAGAGACTAGAAAAATTCTAGTCTTTTTTGCGTAAAAAAAGAACCTAGAAGTTTTAAGTTCTAAGTTCCATATTTTTTAAATACTTATTATTTAATAAATGCGAATGCCCCTTCAACAACAGCTTTATATGATGAAGTTGTAATTGTAACATTTGTTAATCCATCAAGTGATGCATTTTTATTATCTTTATAAGCTTTTTCAATTAGATTTGCTTGTTCAAACCATTCTAATTTGTTATTATCTTTCAAGTATTTTATATAATCAGCTTCGCTTAAGTCATATTGTTCATGCATTCTATATGCATAACCTAATTCTTTTTTAGACTTAGCATTCCATTTTAATTCACTTGATTGAATTGTATCAATGAAAACACTTGATACTTTACCATTTTTAGTTGTTACTTCTGCCCAAACAACTTGTGGTGAACCATAATTAACTGAAACTTCAAAGTCAACAAATTTATTATTTCTTGCATTTTCTAAAGCTTTTTCAACAACAGTAGAATATCCGCCATCAGCAATTGTAACACCAGTTACACCGTCTATTGCTAAATCTTTACCGATGTTTGCTAAGAAATGATCTTCAATAAGTTTGGCTTGTTCAAACCATTCTAATTTGTTATTATCTTTTAAGTATTTTATATAATCTTCTTCGCTTAAGTCATATTGTTGATGCATTCTATATGCATAACCTAATTCTTTTTTAGATTTAGCATTCCAAGCAAAACTACCTTCAGTTACTGTTGCTTGTAAAGCATCTAATGTAATACTTTCAACTTTACCATCTTTAACTACAACATCTGCCCATGTAATCATTGGTGTACCGTAGTTATCTCCTAATTCAAACGCTCTAAATGTTCCGTCTTGTGCAAATTCTTTCTTTCCGCATGCTAATAAAGCAACGCTTAAAAGTGCAATTACAAATACACTCATAAATCTTTTCATATTAAATTCCTCCTTGTTTTTTTCACCTATGTCAATTAATATGCAACACTTTTTAAAAATTAAATTTATGAAAACGTTTTTTTCTCTTTATTGTCAAGTTTTATAAAAATATGGTAAAATAGTAAAGATAAGAAAGGTGATTATAAATGGACAATATAAATCATAACGATAGACAAAAATACATTCGCAATTTTTCAATAATTGCCCATATTGATCATGGAAAATCTACTCTTGCAGATAGATTGCTTCAAAATACTAATACAGTTGAACAAAGAGAAATGAAGTCTCAAGTTTTAGATTCAATGGATATAGAACGTGAAAGAGGCATTACAATTAAGCTTAATGCTGCAAGAATGGAATATAAATCCAAAGATGGTAATACATATATAATGAATTTAATCGATACACCAGGTCATGTCGATTTTACTTATGAAGTATCAAGATCTTTGGCTGCCTGTGAAGGTGCTATTTTAGTTGTTGATGCTGTACAAGGTATTCAAGCTCAAACGCTTGCAAATGTTTATTTAGCACTTGATAATAACTTAGATTTAGTTCCGGTTATTAACAAAATAGATTTAATAAACGCTGATCCAGATAAAGTAAAAAAAGAAATTGAAGATGTAATTGGAATCGATGCATCAGATGCAGTTTTAGCTTCTGCTAAAGAAGGAATTGGAATCGATGAAATATTAGAAAAAATTGTTACAGATATTCCAGCACCAAACGGTAGTATCGATAAACCACTTAAAGCATTAGTGTTTGACTCACTATTTGATCAATATCGTGGTGTTATACCATCAATAAGAGTAATTGATGGTTCAATTAAAAAAGGCGATGAAATTAAATTCATGGCCTCAAAAGCAACCTATGAAGTCATTGAAGTTGGAGTATTTAAACCAAAAATGACCCCAGTTGATGCATTATTACCAGGTGATGTTGGTTATATTACAGCTGCAATTAAATCAATTGATACGGTTGGTGTTGGTGATACGATAACTCATGCTAATAAACCAACAAGTGAAGCACTACCTGGATACCGTAAAATGAATCCGGTTGTATTTAGTGGACTTTATCCAATTGATAGTAAGGATTATATTGCTTTAAAAGAAGCATTAGAAAAACTAAAACTTAATGATGCATCACTTGATTTTGAACCTGAATCATCTCAAGCTTTAGGCTTTGGATTTAGAACAGGTTTCTTTGGACTTCTGCATATGGAAATTATTCAAGAGCGAATTAGAAGAGAGTTTAATGTTGATCTACTTGCGACTGCTCCATCAGTTATATATAAAGTAACACTGACTAACGGAGAAGTTATCGAAGTGGATAATCCCTACAAACTTCCTGATATGCAAAGAGTTGAAAAAATTGAAGAACCATTCGTAAAAGCAACCCTTATGGCACCAAGCGAATACGTTGGGGCCATTATGGAGTTATCACAAAAGAAACGTGGTATCTTTGAAAACATGGTTTATTTAGATGCTAATCGTGTATCAATTGTATATTACTTACCATTATCAGAAATAGTTTATGATTTCTTTGATAAATTAAAATCAAGTACCAAAGGTTATGCAACCTTTGATTATGAAATTTCTGATTACCGTCAATCAAAACTGCAAAAAATGGATATCTTAATTCATGGCGAAGTAGTTGATGCACTATCTGTAATAGTACATCGTGATTTTGCATATCATCGAGGAAAAATTGTTACTGAAAAATTAAAGGATTTAATACCAAGACAACTTTTCGAAGTTCCAATTCAAGCAGCTATTGGTGGTAAAATAATCGCAAGATCAACTGTTAGAGCTGTGAGAAAAGATGTTATTGCTAAGTGTTATGGTGGGGATATTACGAGAAAGAAAAAACTTCTTGAACGTCAAAAAGAAGGAAAGAAACGTATGAAATCAGTCGGTAGTGTCGAAGTACCACAAGAAGCATTCTTAGCTATTTTATCAACTTCAGAAGATTAATAATAAATGTCTGTTTCATTAATTACTTTGAAACAGACATTTTTCTTTTAAATAGAAACTTAAAGTATAGTATAATAAATATAAGAACAAAAGGAGATAAACTATGTTAGGACTTTATATAAATATTCCATTTAATAAAACAATTAGTAATTATCAAAATAGTAATAGTTTATTAGATAGTGATGAATATCAAGTAAATAAATATGTTAATCACTTAATTTTAGAATTACGTACTTATAGCAACTATTTTGATCGAGTAAAAACAATTTATATCGGTGGTGGTGTTCCAACAGTTTTAACATTAGAACAAATGGAGCGTATTTTTAAATGGTTAACTCTTATTAAACCGATTGAATTTAATATTGAAATTGAAGTGGATACATTCAAAGAAGAACACGCTAAACTATTTAAAAGGTATGGTGTTAATAGAGTAGTAATAAAAGCTGATACACTTAATAATAAGTTATTAGAAGATTTAAACCGTAAATATAATAAAGAACAAATTATTAAAACAATTAAGTTATTAAATGCTTATAGTATTAAAAATATTAATGTTGATTTAAAGTTTGGTCTACCTAACCAAACCTTAAATCATGTTAAAAATGATCTAAAGGAAATTAAAAAATTAAAAATTTCCCATATATCATATTATCAATTAGAGATAGAAGAAGATTCATTCTTCTACAATAACAAGATTGAAAGCGATCAAGACTTAGCTATTAAAATGTTTGAACATATAATAAAAGATTTAAAGAAACATGAATACAATCATTATGAAATAACTCATTTTGCTCTAAATAATCAGGTTTCACTTCATAATACTCTCTATTGGACTTTAGAAGAATATATTGGTGTTGGACTAGGATCACATGGTTTTATTAATAATTACCGAACATTTAATAATAGTGATATTAATGAATACTTTCATAATCCACTTCAAGATAAAGAACTACAAACAACAAATGATAACATTAAAAACTATTTAATATTTGGGCTAAGATTAAGAAGAGGTATTAATTTAATTGATTTTAAAAACAAATATAAAGTTGATATTTTAGAAAGATATCCAAAATTGAATAGTTTAATTGATAATAAAATATTAGAAATTAATAACGGAAATTTAAGATTAACAAGCAATGGAATCTTTTATAGTAACTTAGTATTTGAGGTCTTTATATGAAATATATCGTGAAGGATTTCGAATATTATTTAAGAAAAGAACGTGGATTATCTAATAATACAATTAGTAGTTATTTAAATGATATTAACCAATATATAGTCTTTTTAGAAAAATATCACCATATAAAAACACCCAAAAAATTAACTAAAAAAGTATTAGATAACTATTTAAAAAACTTAAGAAGTAAGTTTTCAAGTGCATCATATGCAAGAAAACTTACTGCTATAAAAAGTTTTTATAAGTTTCTTCATTTAGAAAATGAGATAGAAGAAGATCTAGCAAAGACAGTTGAAACACCTAAAACTAAAAAGAAGTTACCGCAAGTTTTAACAATTGATGAAGTAAATAATTTGTTTAAAGCAATTGATAATAATACACCACTAGGCTTAAGAAATACAGCATTATTAGAGTTTATCTATGGCTCGGGATTAAGAGTTTCAGAACTCTTAAATATCAGTTTAAAAGACATTCATTTAAATGATTCTTATATAACAGTAGTTGGTAAAGGTGATAAAGAAAGAATGGTTCCAATCTCTAGATCAGCGGTTAGTGCATGTAGGAAATATTTGATTAATGGTCGTGAAGAATTAATAAAATCAAACACTAATTACTTGTTTATAAATAACAATGGAACTAAACTTTCAAGGCAAGGATTCCATAAAGTTTTAAAAGGATTAGCAGTTGATGCTGGAGTTGAAATAGACATATCTGCACATACACTAAGGCACTCATTCGCAACCCATTTATTGGAAAATGGAATGGACCTTAGAACCCTACAAATTCTACTAGGTCATGAAGATATTTCAACTACCCAAATATACACACATATAAGTAATAAAAGATTAAGCGAAGTGTATGAAAAGTCTCATCCACGCGCTAAAAAAGAAGGAGAATAATTATGTACAAAAGAGTGTTTTTAATAGTACTAGATAGCGTTGGAATTGGTGAATTACCGGACGCTAAAGAGTATAATGATTTAGGAGCAAATACGCTAGGTAATATTGCTAAAAAAATGGATTTAAATATTCCGAATTTACAAAGTTTAGGACTAGGAAATATAGCTCCTATTCAAAACGTTCCACCAGTAAAAAACCCTAAGGCATTTTATACTAAAATGATGGAAGCATCACTTGGAAAAGATACCATGACTGGTCACTGGGAAATCATGGGTTTATATATAGATACACCTTTTCAAACATTTACAGAAACAGGATTTCCTAAAGAATTAATCGATGAATTAGAACAAAGGACAGGTTATAAAACAATAGGAAATATTGCTGCTTCAGGTACTGAAATTATTAAAGACTTAGGTGAAGAACATATGAAAACCAAAGCTTTAATAGTCTATACTTCAGCCGATAGTGTCTTACAGATTGCGATGCATGAAGATATAATTCCTATTGAAGAGCAATATAAAATTTGTGAAATAGCAAGAGAAATAACCATGAAACCAGAGTGGAAAGTAGGACGTGTAATAGCAAGACCTTTCGTTGGAACTAATAAAAATGATTTTAAAAGAACAGCAAACAGACATGATTATGCATTAAAACCATTCGATAAAACAACTCTAAATTTCTTAGAAGAAAGTGGATTTGATGTAATAGCATTAGGAAAAATAAACGATATTTATGATGGATATGGAATCACTAAGTTTAGTAAAACTGTTAGTAACAAAGATGGAATGAATCAAATTATTGAATATTCTAAAAAAGATTTTAGTGGATTATGCTTTTTAAATTTAGTAGACTTTGATGCCTTATATGGTCACAGAAGAGACCCAATTGGATATGGAAAAGCAATAGAAGAATTTGATTTAGATTTACCAAAATTAATGAGTAATTTAAATGATGATGATCTTTTAATATTAACTGCAGATCACGGAAATGATCCTACGCATCACGGGACAGATCATACTAGAGAGTATGTTCCATTATTAGTTTATTCACCTAAGTTTACTGAAGGTAATAATATTGAAATCAGAAAAACATTTGCTGACATTGGAGCTACATTAAGTGATATATTTAATGTAGAAAAACCAAAACATGGAAAGTCATTTTTAAAAGACTTAAAAATCTAAGTTTAGTAAATATAAAC
>DURF01000179.1 GCA_012837395.1 Acholeplasma sp.
TAAATCATCATTATAAAAATTAACTGTATAGCTTTCTTCTTTTAAACACGCTGTTAGTATTAATAAAAATAATAATGAGAATAATATTTTAAATATTTGTTTCATGTTATATCCTCCAATTTCTCAAATAATATTATATCATCTTTATTACTTAAATAATTTTATATTTAAAAATCTTATATAATTACATTTTTTATACAATTGATGTATAATATACTATAACCTAAAAGGAGGGTGGTACTTTGCAAAGAACAAAATACTGGCATCGCTTAGATAATGCTGCAAAAGTTTTCCCCGCTATATCGAAAAATAATCGTAGTAACGTTTTTAGATTTTCGATGTATTTAAAAGAAAATATTAACATTGATATATTAAATGAGGCCGTTAATATTGTACTAGATCGAACTGAAGCTTTTAATATTCAATTAAAAAATGGTTTCTTTTGGAATTATTTTTCAGAAAATAAAAACTATTATTTAGTAGAACCAGAACCAAGTGTTGTTTGTAAACACTTTAAATTTAGTCAAAACCAAGGCTTTTTATTTAAAGTCTATTACTTAAATAATAAAATAACTTTAGAAACATTTCATGCTTTATCTGATGGTACTGGTGCGTTAGAGTTTTTAAAATCAATTGTTTATGAATATTTAACTTTAATGGGGAATGTTATTGATCATGAAAATTTAATACTAAGTCGTCAACCATTTTCTAACAAAGAAAATATTGATTCATTTTATGATAACTATCAACCTAAAAACAAAAGAGTTTTAAAAGAAGAGAAAGCTTATCACTTAACAGGTGATACTTTTAAAGATAATTGGACAATTGTCTTTAAAATCCAAACTGATATAAATAAATTTTTAAAGTTAGTTAAAGAAAAATATGATGTAACTATTACACAATATTTAACAGCTTTAATTGCTTATAGCATTTATGATGAAGGAATCGACTTTAAAAACAATAAAAAACCAATTAAAATGTTTATCCCTGTTAATTTAAGACCATATTTTAACTCAAAGTCTTTAAGAAATTTCTCATTATTTATTAAAGCCACTTATAAAAGTAGGAGAGATTGGACTTTTGTTGAAATGTTAGAAACTACTAAAGAACAATTTGTTGATCAATTAGTTAAAGATAAATTAAATCAAAGAATTAATTCATTAGTTGGATTAGAGCGAAATATATTTATTAGATTTACACCTCTATTTATTAAAAACATATTCTTTAAACTTGGTTATCAAATGTTAGGAGAATCAATTAATACTTCTTCTATTTCAAATATAGGTAAAATTATTTTACCTAAAGAAATGGAAGCTCATGTTATTGATGTTGAATTTATTAATACTGGACATGGTATTAATACTGCAGTATCTACTTATTTAGATTTATTAAATATTACTTTTAATACAAATATAAAAGATTTAAGCATTATTAGAACTTTTATTAAACAATTAAGAGAAGATAATATTGATATATTAGTTGATACTAATTATAAGGATGATTATAATGAGCTACTGTAAAAATTGTGAAATAACCTATAAAACAAATTTAGAGAAATGTTTAATTTGTGGTGATATTTTAGAACATGATAAATATTCAGTTGATAGTTATCCTAAACATAAACGTGTTTCTCCTCTAAAAAAATACTTTTTTAAAACATTTATATTATTAAATATTATATCGATTATTGTCACACTAACAATTGATTATCTTGATGATAGTAATTTATATTTTAGTTTAATTGTTAGTTTATGTAATTTGTATTTTATTGTATTTATTAAATTATTGTTTAACCACTTTGGAGTTATTAGAAAGATATTTTCATCTGTCTTTTTAAGTTCGACTTTAATTGTAATTATTGGAATTATTATTAAAGATTACCATTGGGCGATTGATATTGTAACACCATTTTTATTTGTTAGTAATACGCTAATGTTAACTATTACAATTTTTGTTAAACGTAAAGATTGGCAAGAATATGCATTATTTTTAATATTATCAGCATTTTCAAATATTTTAATTATTTTATTAAACTTTTTAAATATTAGTAATACCAAATGGGCAATTACAGTTTCATTCTTCTATGGAATATCAACTTTATTGGGACTTATAATATTTACTCCTAAAAATATTAAAGAAGAATTTTTAAGAAGACTACATATTTAAGTAAAAAACCAGGAAAATTCCTGGTTTTTTTAATGTTCTAATCTAATTTTTAATGTGGTTTGACGCTTTTCAGCTAAATTATTTGCGGCATATATTAAAAGTTTCATATCCCCTAAAACAATAAGAAAATCTTTCGCTCTAGTAATTGCAGTATATAATAGTTCTTTTTTTAGCATATGCATAAATTGACGCACCATTGGAAGTATTACTATTTTATATTCCGAACCTTGTGATTTATGTATACTCATTGCGTATGCTAGACTTAAGTTTTCTAAACCGGCTTTATCATAAGTAACTTCGTTACCATCAAAGTCAACAATTAAATAATCTTTATCATCTTTTGTTTTACTAATAGTTTTAATATAACCAATATCACCATTCATCACTTGATTTTCTGGGTCATTTACTAATTGAATTACTTTATCTTTTTCATAAAAAACTTTTGTGCCATAGGTGATTTTTTTATCTTTAGTTTCATTAAAGTTATCTTGTAAAATATTATTAATGTTATCAATACCAATATCACCTTTATATATTGGTATTAATACTTGAATATCATCAATAATATCAAAACCTTGGTTAATCGCGCCTTGAACTTGATTAATAATTATATTGACAATTTCATCATTAAAACTATTTCTTAAATATAAATCGTTACCACTTACTAAGTTATTGTTATCAAGAGCTTGATTATTTACTGCGCTTGCTAGCTTAATAATATTTGAATCTTTTGCTTGACGGTGAATTTCGTTTAAATATGAAGTTTTTATTGTCTTTGAATCAATTAAATCTTTTAAAACTTGACCTGGACCAACACTTGGTAATTGATCAACGTCACCAACAATAATAACTTGTGCATTAGTATCAATTGCTGAAAAAAGTTTTTCAGCTAAAAAGATATCAATCATTGATGATTCATCAACAATAATTAATTTTTGGGGCATTGGATTTTTATGATCATATTTAAATAAACCATCATAACCATATCCTAAATGACGATGAATGGTTTTAGCTGGTAGGTCTAATACTTGTTCCATTCTTTTAGCTGCTCGTCCTGTTGGAGCCATTAGTCCAATAATATCTTCAATATCAAGCTTATTTAATTTAATGTTGTTATAAATTGCGTAAACCGATAATATTCCATCAATTATTGTAGTCTTACCTGTACCAGGACCACCTGTTATAATTGTAACTTTATTAGTAAGTGATGTTAAAATCGCTAATTTTTGTTTTTCAGTATATTCGATGTTTTTTTGAATTTGAATAGTTTGAATTAATGATTCAATATAATTTTTGTCTACTTCGTCATCAAACGGTTTATTTAAGCGTTTGATTTGATTTGAAACAGTAATTTCCGATTGATAATTATTAAATAAATAATACCTGTTTTCTTCATATATAATTTCACCTAGATTAATTAAATCATCTAAATAAATAGACAAATCAAAGTCAAATTTTAATAAGTTTCTTACTTGATTAAGTAATTGTTCTTCCGTTAAATATATATTGCCATTTTGGTATGTATATTGATAAACTGCATGAATAATTGCGGCCTTTATTCTTCTAGGATCATTTTCTTCAAGTCCGACTTTTTTTGCTATTTCATCAGCTTTAATAAAGCCAATCCCTTCGATATCATTAATTAATTGATATGGATTGTCTTTTAATTTATCCAGTGTTAAAATACCATATTTATTTAATATCTTCATTGCTGTTTTACCTGCAATATTATAACTATATAAATCAATTAAAATTGATTCATTTGTTTGGTTTTCTAATAGTTGTTCATAAAGTTTTTCAGTACGAATTCTATTAAATCCAAACTCACTTAAAATATCTTTATTATCAAGTATTTGTTTAATAGCACTTGAACCTAGTTTATCAACTATTTTTTTAGCAGTTACTGGACCTATTCCTGTAAAAAGTGAACTTGATAAATAACTAATAAGTCCTTCTTCACTTTGTGATTCACTTTTCTTATATGAAGTTATTTGGAATTGTTTACCATATTTATCGTGTTTAATCCATTTTCCTAAAAACTCATAAAAAACATCTTCACTTAAAAGTGGAAGATAGCCAACAATCGTATGAGTAATATCATCTTCTGATAAGACTCTTACGATTGAATAAGAATTTTCATTATTATGGTATACATAACGATCAATTTTTGCATAAAGAGTTTCTAATTCCAACTCGTCACGTCCTTTTATGAATAAATTCGTTTTTCCTCATTGTAAAATACTTCATCAATAAAGCCTGCACCTAAACAAACATCACCATTATAAAAGACGGCTGCTTGTCCAGGTGTAACAGCTTTAACATTATGATAAAACACTTCTGCTTCACTATCATTTAACCAATTCATAGTTACTTTAACATCTTTTTGACGATATCTAAATTTAGCAGTTAAATCTTTTTTATCTTTATTGCCACGCCATTTAATATCTTTAATGATCGCTTTGTTTGAAAAGAGGTGGGGATGATTTGCATCTTGTTCTACAAAAAGTGTGTTAGTACTTAAATCTTTACCAACAACATACCATGCACCTTCACCATCAAAGCCTCCACCAATACCAAGGCCTTTTCTTTGGCCGATTGTATAGTTCATTAAACCATAGTGTTCTTTAATGAAAGTTCCGTCAAGTTTTCTCATTTGACCTTTTTTAGCTGGCAAGTAATTGCTTAAGAAATCACTAAAGTTTCTTTCACCAATAAAACATATTCCTGTTGAATCTTTTTTAGTTGCTGTTGCAAGATTTTCTCTTATAGCAATTTCTCTTACTTCTTTTTTTGTTAAATTTCCAAGTGGAAATAAAACATTTTTTAATTGATTAGTTTCTAATTGCGATAAAAAGTAAGTTTGGTCTTTATTACTATCTTTAGCGCGTAATAAAACAGGCTCATCATTACTATGATCAATACTTGCATA
>DURF01000180.1 GCA_012837395.1 Acholeplasma sp.
AAAAAATACCGGAAAAGAAAGAATAACTATTGATAATATTATAATTGGTGTAGATAATAAAACACCAGAAGAAAAATATTTAGATTTTCAAACTGAACAATTAACTATCCAACAAATATTTTTACAAAACTCAAATATTGAATTTATTAATAGTTTGGCTGATATAGCTATTAACTGGAAATTTAAAGATAACAATAATGAGTTTAATAGTTTAATAAATTTTGAAACCGGAAGTATTGTAATACCAGAAGATGATAAACAAGTAAGAGTTACCATAACAGCAATTCTTACATATGAATCTTATGAAACAACAAAAGACTTTGTATTAACAATTGGTGAAGGCGAACCTATTACTATTAGTGCTGTTAGAAACAGCACTAATAACTCACAAATTAAAACTAAAGGAGTAATAACTCACGTTACTAAGTTAAATGATATTTACTACGGTTTTATTGAAGATAGCAATAGTGGTATCTATTTTGAATCAAGACTTGATTCAAATATAGAAGTAGGAATGGAAGTTATTATTAAAGGCTATAAAGATACTTTAAATAATAGCTCATATATTAAAGATATATATAGTGTTAATGTTATAGGAACTAAGAGTGTTTCACCATTCTTAAGTAATATTAATGATACAACCAAACACTTAGGAAGATATGTAACTATTGAAGCGTATGTAAAAGCTGATATTACAAATACAAGAAATTTTGTAATTACAAATGGCACAAAGTCATTAAATATTGTTACTCCAACATTTAGAAATGAAATAAGTCAATTAGAAAACACTAAGTTAGGACAAACTATTTTATTAGATGGATTTATTTATAATGAAAACACAATATATTTAATGGGTGAAGAAAATCTATTAATTGATAATATTAATGAAGCTAAAATTGAATCATTAATTATAGATGCATTAACTCTTCCAAGTGGAAGTGTTAATGGAGATTTAGAATTACCTACTAAAGATTTAGTATTTAATTTAGATATTGAATGGATGAGCAACAACGAATCAATTATAAGTGATGAGGGTAAATATAATAAACCAGAAAAAGATACATTTGTAAGATTAACATATCAAATAGTTGTTAATAATAGTTTTACTATTACTAAAACTATTACATTAGAAGCAAAAGCAGTTGAACCATTATTGCCTTACTATAAATCTGTTGAAGGTTTAACAGGAAATTCATTATTATTGGGATTAAGAAATATAATTTCATCATACACTCATAAGAGTTATGATGATGCTAAATCGATTTTAATTGAAGCTGATAGAGATTTAAACGAACCAGGAAATATTTATTTAATATATGACGGAGATTCTATTAAAGGTGTTTGGGATAGTGCTGCAACATGGAACAGAGAACATGTTTGGCCGCAATCAAAACTTGCAGGAGCATCTAAATCAGACTTACACAACTTAAGAGCATCTGAGCCAAAAATTAATAGTTCTAGAGGTAACCTACCATTTATAGATGGTAATGGAAAAGCTAGAAAAATATCAAGTGGATGGTATCCAGGTGATGAACACAAAGGTGATATCGCAAGAATAATCTTTTATATGCTAACAAGATATAGTCAATTAAGTGTTACTACAATGGGAACAAATGCTGAAATGTTTGTAAGATGGCACTTAGAAGA
>DURF01000181.1 GCA_012837395.1 Acholeplasma sp.
TGGCGGTAGTGCGTGGCAAAAAGATGAACAAACAAATATGTATTACATGAAAATATTTTCTAATAAAATGCCAGACTTAAATTGGGCTAACCCAACGGTTAGAAAAGAAATGATTAATGTTGGTAAATGGTGGTTAGAATTAGGAATTGACGGTTTTAGAATAGATGCGGTTAGCCATTTAGATAGAGCACCTTTCGAAGATTCTAAACTTGGTGAAGGAATTGTCTTAGACTGGCATAAATTTTCAAATTTGCCAAAAGTACATACTTATTTAAAAGAGTTAAATAAAGAACTATTTAGTAAGTATGATGCTTTAACAATTGGTGAGGTTGGAGGAGAAGCGCCAATTGAATCAGCTCTTAACTATTCGGCCTTTGATCAAGATGAATTATCAATGGTATTTAATTTTGATCATAACTGGTGTAATAATCTTCATGAAATAAATGATTACAAAGATTTAAAAACTGATGTTTTAAGACTAAAACAAGTCTTTAATAAATGGCAGGTTGCCTTTAAAGATAAAGGATGGTTACCACTTAATTGGTTAAATCATGATCAACCACGATTAATGAGTCATTATGGCAATATGAAGTATTTTAACGAATCAGCTAAAATGCTAGCAACCGCTCTATATTTAATGCGGGGAACACCTTTTATTTATCAAGGTGAAGAAATAGGAATGACAAATTACCCGTTTACTAAGTTTAGTGAATATCGTGATGTTTCAACTATAAACCAATATCATAATTTAGTGAATATGACAGAAGAAGAAAAAATGTGGCATTCTAAAAAAACATCAAGAGATAATCCAAGAACCCCGATTCAGTGGGATAGTAGTAAATATGCTGGCTTTTCTAATGTCAAACCTTGGATTAATGTAAATCCTAATTATGTAGATATTAATGTTGAAAGTAATTTAAAAGATAAAGACTCTATTTGGTATCATTATAAAAAAGTAATTGATTTAAGATTAAATAGCATTTATCGTGAAACAATAATTTATGGTGGTTATAATCAAATAGATTTAAACAATGATAAAGTATATATCTACGAAAGAAAAGATAATAACAATTGTTTATTAATAATTAATTCATTTGCTGAAGAATCAATTGATTATAATCTTTCAAACTATAAAATAAAAAAAGTTATCCTATCTAACTATAAAGATAGTATAATTAACAATAACAATATTAAACTTAGACCATTTGAGTCAATAGTTTTGGAGGTAATTAAAAATGAGTAGAACAAGCGGAATATTATTACACGTAACAAGTTTACCTAGCAATTATGGAATAGGAACATTTGGAAAAGAAGCATATCGTTTTGTTGATTTCTTAGAAAAAACCAATCAAACATACTGGCAATTCTTACCACTTGGGCCAACTTCTTTTGGTGATTCACCGTATCAATCGTTTTCAATAAATGCCCTTAATCCTTATTTTATTGATTTAGATATTTTAGTTAAAGAAGGCTTATTAAAGAAAAAAGATATAATTGATTCAACTTATAGTAAAAAAATAAATTATGGAAAACTATATAGTGAAAGATATCAAGTTTTAAGAAAAGCATTTAATAACTTCGATAATAAAAATCAAGACTATCTAAACTTTATTAACAATCATCATGATTGGGTATATGATTATGCGCATTTTATGGCAATAAAAAAGCATTTTGATGATGTTTCACTAATGTATTGGCCTAAAGAAGTTAGAACAAGAGATGACTTTACACTACACTTATTAATTGAAAAAAACGAAGAGGACATTAACTTTCAATTGTTTTTGCAATACCAAGCCTATAAACAATTTTATGAACTAAAAAAATATGCTAATAAAAAGGGTATCAAACTAATTGGTGATATTCCTATTTATGTTTCATACGATAGTAGTGATGTTTGGACTAGACCAGAACTTTTCATGTTAGATCATGAAAATATTCCAACCTTTGTTGCTGGTGTACCACCAGATAACTTCTCAAAAGATGGACAATTATGGGGTAACCCGCTTTATAATTGGCCAAAACACCAAGAAGAAAATTTTAAATGGTGGATTAAGCGAATTAAACGCCAAATTGATTTGTTTGACGTAATTAGAATTGATCATTTTATTGGATTTGTAAATTATTATAAAATTCCAGCAACCGATGAAACAGCAGCCAATGGTGTTTGGGAGAAAGCTTTAGGAAGAGAATTATTTAAACAAGTAAAACAAGAATTAGGAGAATTAAATATAATTGCTGAAGATTTAGGTGTAATTACTGATGAAGTCAGAGAGTTATTAAAAGACACAGGTTTTCCAGGAATGAAACTTTTACAGTTTGCATTTGATTCAAGAGAAGAAAGTGACTATATACCTCATTTATATCCTGTAAATGCGGTTGCTTATACGGGAACTCACGATAATGAAACTACTAAAGAATGGTTTTCTAAATTAAATGAAAATGATTTAGCCTATTGTTTAGAATATATAAATTGTACTAATAAAAGAAATCAAGTTGATAGTTTAATTAAAGAAACGCTAAAGTCACCAGCAAAACTCGCTATAATTCCAATGCAAGACTATCTAGGGCTAGGTAGTGAAGGAAGAATGAACATTCCTTCAACTCTAGGTAATAATTGGATGTGGCGTTTAAATAACGATTATGAAACAAAAGATTTGATTGATAAAATCAAACGATTTACAAATTTATATGGTAGGAGAAGAAAAGAGTTTTAATAAACTCTTTTTTTCACATAATTAGTAGGAATATTAAATATTTAGTATAATATATTAAGTAAAACAAAAAGAGGTAGTATATTTATGATGAAAATTATAGTTAGAATTATGTATGGAATATTAGTATTATTAACGGGGTTTGTAGTGTTTTCAGATGCTTCATTTCAAAGAACACAAAACTTCTATTTTGATTCAGCAACTAAAAACTTAGAAAACAATCTTCCTGAATTTGTACATGATACAATGTTAATAACAGGTTCTAACCGCTTTTTAAAAGAACCAATATATAGATTAAGATCAGAAGATAATGAATTTAGTTTTAATCTAACTATATATCACTTCCAACAAATAAAAAATGAAAATATAAGTTCAGGAATAATGTTTTACGTTTCTAATCTAGAGACTAATGAAGAGATAGATGGAATATCGTTTAGATTCAAAAGTGAAGTAAGTAATTTGTTTGTTGATACAAACATTACTACTAAGATTAATGAGGAAAATGTTAAAGGAAACGTTATTGATCCTATCCTATTTAGTTTTGATGAAGATACAGGCTTTATATTTAATGATTCAAATAATAAAAAAATAACATTACCTGAAATAAAGGAAATAGAATTAAGAACGTTAACTATAGAAGATGGTGATATTAATATAGATAAGGATGTTTTCGCGATTATAAAACATAGCAATCATCACGATATAGAAAGTTCAAATGAATTCCAATTTGTTAGAAAGGGCAATATTTTAGAAATAAATAGTTTTACGGGTAACATATTAGATTATCAATCATTAGATGAAAAATATGAATTAAGTAGTGGAGAAAACAATGTTTATACAACAACAAACTTAGAAAAAATACAACCTTATAACTATCTCGTTACAAGAACAATGAGTATATACATAGGAGTTGTATTAGTTTCTACATATCTTTTATTTTTCTTAAAACCAACAATTGATAGATTTAAAGAAATAAAGGCTCAAAAAAAACAAAAAGATAATAAAGAAAATGATGCGAAAAACATTGACTAAATCATTAAATAGTGTATAATAATTATTGCGCGGGTGTGGCGGAACTGGCAGACGCACTAGACTTAGGATCTAGCGTTTTCGGACGTGCAGGTTCAATTCCTGTCACCCGCACCATATTACGATAACAGTGTTGATATAATGTTATCAACTTTATAAAATGAATTAAAGAAAGAAGCAAAAATAAAAGTAGCACATGAAATATTTAAGAGTGAGTTTGTTAGTTATTTAAATGCATACAA
>DURF01000182.1 GCA_012837395.1 Acholeplasma sp.
TAGTTGGAAATGGCGAAGCGATAAATATATTTAACTTTTTTGTAAGTTTTTTAATATTTGTTGCCTTAACAACTGTGTTAACTTTGTTTGAGTATAAAATATATTATGAAAAAACACCACTTTTAATATTATATGGTGGAATTGGATTACTTTTTCTAATATTTGCTGTTATTAATGTAAATCACACAGTTAGATTAACAACTTCCATTTTAATAGCAATGGCTTTATTGATTAAGGTAATTTTATATAGTAGAAAACATACAAGGTTTGAAGTAAATTATTTAAACTTTATTCCGAAAATATATTTTGTTGTTTTTATGTCTGTTGTCTTACTTAATATTTTGTTGTCACAATATGTAGTTAGTATATTTATGATAATGCCAATTTTATTATTAGAAGTTGAAACTTATGTTGTCTTAAAAGGAACTGATAATAATTCCGATTTAAAATTAATAGGAACACTGGCAGCTATAGTTATAACATTCTTTGTTTCTTATTACTCGAAAATTGATTTAAGAACAAACGCGCAACTTAATATTTTAACAAATCTTATTATGCCACTGTCAGCAGTTACCTTAGTTTTTGTAGCTACACCATTTGTTAATAAAAAGATCGAATTAATAATTGAAAATGAGTCAATCGAATAAAAAAATAAAACTTACAAGTTTTTGTTTGACAATATAAAATCTAAATGGTAAAATTATATAGCGTGTAAAAAGCACACCATAGTGGGAGATATAAATCGAGACCACATACTTATCTAGAAAGAAGGAGGTTGTGTATATGTCAGCAGGAAAACGCAAAAAGATCATTAATCAAGTTAAATTACAAATTCCAGCGGGAAAAGCAAACCCAGCGCCACCAGTAGGTCCAGCATTAGGGCAAGCTCAAGTAAATATTCCGCAATTTGTATCACAATTTAACGAAAGAACTAAAGATCAAATGGGTTATGTAATCCCAGTTATAATTTCAGTGTATGAAGATCGTTCATTCACATTTGTAACTAAAACACCACCAGCAAGTGACTTACTTAAAAAAGCAGCTAATGTTGCAAAGGGTTCATCAGAACCACACAAAACAAAAGTTGCAACTATTACAAGCGATAAAGTAAGAGAAATTGCAGAAATGAAAATGCCAGATTTAAATGCTTTTGATGTTGAAGCCGCAATGAGAATCATTGAAGGTACAGCAAGAAACATGGGCATAACAATTAAAGACTAATAAACGGTCTAAATTGTGGGAGGAAATCCCGCTATACCACATTTTAGGAGGAATGTAATATGAAAAGAGGAAAAAGATACCTCGAAACCCTAAAGTTAGTTGACAAAACTAAAGAGTATCCATTACTAGAAGCAACTGACTTAGTTAAAAAAACCTCAACCGTTAAGTTTGATGCAAGTGTTGAAGTTGCCTTCAGATTAAATTTAGATCCACGTAAAGCGGAACAAAATTTAAGAGGAGCAATCGTCTTGCCGCACGGAACAGGTAAAACACAAACAGTAGTCGTTATTGCAATGGGAGATAAAGCTAAAGAAGCTAAAGATGCCGGAGCAGACTTTGTAGGTGACGCAGACTTAATTGAAAAAATATCAAAAGGATGGTTTGACTTCGATGTTATCGTTGCAACCCCAGATATGATGGCACAATTAGGTAGATTAGGTCGTGTTTTAGGACCTAAAGGATTAATGCCAAATCCAAAAACAGGAACTGTTACAATGGATGTAGCAAACGCTGTTAAAGAAATTAAAGCAGGTAAAATTGAGTATCGTGTTGATAGAGTAGGTAATATTCATGCAGTTGTAGGTAAAGTTTCATTTACAAAAGAACAATTAGCAGAAAACATTCATACTTTATATGAAAGAATTATTCAATTAAGACCAAATACAGTCAGAGGAACATATTTAAGAAACTTAACAGTTACTTCATCTATGGGACCTGGAATTAAAATAAGTCGTGATGATATTCGTGACTTCAGAAGAGAAGCAAAATAATAACAAATAAATAAACCAAAGACAGTAGAGGCAAATAGCTTAATAATTCTACCGAGGTTACTAATTAAAACTAGTACTCTTTTTGTCTTTGGATAAAAAGAGTTTTATTTTCGTTAAAAGGAGGACTTTCATGGAAAGAGCAAGTGTTCAAAGAAAAGCGGTTGCTGTTGAAGCATTAACCGAAAGATTGAAAGAAGCCAAAACTGCAGTATTATTTGATTATAAAGGTTTAACAGTTGAACAATTTACTGATTTACGTAATCAATTACGTAATGAAGGTTGTGAAGTTAACGTTATTAAAAATAATATTAGCCGTCGTGCATCTGTTGCGGCTGGTTACGAAGAATTAGCAGATTCATTCGTTGGACCAAAAGCATTAATCTTAGGTTTTGATGATGTAGTAGCACCAGCAAAAATTATTGCTGAATTTGCAAAAGCAAACAAAGTAGTTGAAATTGAAGGCGGAGTTATTGAAGGAAAAGTTGTTGCAAGAGAATCAATTATGGAATTAGCAAACTTACCATCAAGAGAAACATTATTAACTCAGTTAGCAGCAGGATTATTAATGCCTGTACGTGAAGTTGCAATCGGATTAAATATGTTAGCCGAGCAACAAGAAGCAAATTAATTTAAAAATTAGGAGGAAATAAAAATGGCAAAATTAACAAAAGAAGCATTCGTAGAAGCTTTAAAAGAAATGACATTATTAGAAATCAAAGAATTAGTTGATGGATTAAAAGAAGAATTCGGAATTGATCCAACAGCAGTAGCAGCAGCAGGTCCTGCAGCAGCAGCAGAAGTTGAAGAAAAAACAGAATTCAACGTTGTATTAAAAACTTTCGGTACAAACAAAATTGCAGTTATCAAAATTGTTAGAGAAGCAACAGGTTTAGGATTAGCAGATGCTAAAACATTAACTGAAACTGCAGATGCTGTAATTAAAGAAGCAATCGCAAAAGATGCAGCTGAAGAATTAAAAGCAAAATTAGAAGAAGCAGGAGCAACAGTTGAACTTGTTTAATTGTTATTCAATATAAGTGATAACAACCTGAGGGTCTCTCAGGTTTTTTCACTTTGTAAAAGAGGGGTATTATGAGTCATTATTTTACAAATGATAATGATAATGATTTAAAAGGTAAAACGTTTAATATAAGGATAAAAAATAACAATTATACTTTTCAAACTAGTAGTGGTGTCTTTAGTAAAGACTATTTAGATTTTGGAAGTAAAATATTAATTGAGTCAGTTATTATCGAAGAAAATGATGCTGAAATATTGGATCTTGGTTGTGGATATGGACCAGTTGGAATAGTTTTTGCTAAAGAGAATCCAATAAAAAATATTATGATGATTGACATTAATAACAAAGCTGTTGAACTGGCAAAGATAAATGCTAAGTTAAATAGTGTTTCAAATGTTAAGATTATTAATAATGATTTATTGAACAATATTAACAAAACTTTTGATGTAATTATTACAAACCCACCTATAAGGGCGGGTAAAAAGACTGTGTTTGATTTGTATGAACAATCATATAATTCACTTAATAATAAAGGGAAATTATATGTTGTTATACAAAAAAAACAAGGTGCACCTTCAACTTTTGATAAATTAACAGAAATGTTTGGAAAAGTTGAAGTTGTAAGAAAAGTTAAAGGATATTGGATAATAAAGGCAAATAAATAAATATTAGTTGACTATTTGACAATAATATGATAATATTATAAATTGCATAAATAGTGGGAAAATGATTGTTTTTTTGTTGTTTAAGAATGTTTTTATTATGAATAGGAGTAGAAAAAATGGGAAATAACAAGGGCTTTAAAGAAATTAGTTATGGTAAAAAAGTTAAAAGACGTAATTACTCCAAAATGCGTTTTGATATTGACTTACCAAACTTAATAGAAATACAAACTAAATCATATGATGAGTTCCTCAATTTTGGAATTGCTGAACTACTAAAAGATATTTCACCAATTGTTGGTCATAACGGTGAATTGAAGTTGTATTTTGAAGACCATTTTTTAGAAGAACCAAAATATAGTATACAAGAATCTAAAGATCGTGACTTAAGTTACTCAAGAGTTTTAAAAGCACGTGTTAGATTAGAAAGTGTTCGAGAAGGTCAAGTTAGAGAAAGTGATATTTTATTATCAGAACTTCCTGCAATGACAGAAAACGGTACTTTTATTATTAACGGGGCTGAAAGAGTTGTAGTTTCACAAATTATTCGTTCAGCTGGTGCTTATTATATGAAAGAGTTTGATAAAAAGACAAACGAATTAAGATATACAGCACAAATTATACCAACTCGTGGTGCATGGATTGAGTATGAGGCTAATAAAAGTGATATTGTTTTTGTTAAAGTTGACCGCTCAAGAAGAATACCACTTACTACTTTCCTAAGATCGATAGGATTATCTAAAAATAAAGATATTATTGATTTGTTTGGAAATAGTAAATACATAAGAGAAACTTTTGCGGCTGATGAAACTAAAAATAGTGATGAAGCTGTTATTAAATTATATGAAAAATTAAGACCAGATGATAAAGTTCCTGCAAGTCTTGCAAGGGAATTTTTAAGAAAGCGTCTATTTGAAGTTAGAAGATACGACTTACAGCCTGTTGGTCGTTACAAATTAAATAAAAAATTAGACGTATTAAAACGTGTAAAAGGAATGTTTATTGCTGAAGATATCTTCGACCCAATTACAGGGGAATTATTAGTAGAAGATAAAACAGAAATTACAAACGAAGTTCTAGATTTATTAAAAGAAAATCGTCATGCGTTATTAGATGAAGTTATTGATGTTGAAAACTCATTAGAAAATGAAGCACCAGATGAAATCTTTGCAGAAAGAAGTCCAGAGGGTGGTGACGAATTATACGCTAAAGTTGATATATCAAATATTAGAAATGGTGAAGTAATTGTTGCTCAAGGTGATTTAATTACTGAAGAAACAATTATTGAATTACAAAAGAACCGTTTAAATATTGAAGAAAAATTCATTAAATATTTCTTTGAAGGAAAGAGTGTTTTTGAAAAAGAACGTAACCGTCAAGGTGTAAAAGTTGAAAGATTAAAAGTTTATTTAGTTGAAGAAAACGAAGAAATTAATGAAAGAACACGTAAAATTGAAGTTGTTGGTAACAACCAAGAAGAAGATCGTAAACATATTACTTTATCAGATATATTAGCTGCAACAAGCTATTATTTAAACCTTTATGAAGGTATAGGTAGAATTGATGATATTGACCATTTAGGAAATCGTCGTTTAAGATTGATTGGTGAACTCTTAAAAAACCAATTTAGAATTGGACTTGCTAGAACCGAGAAAAATGTTAAAGACAAAATGTCAACTGTCTCATTTAATGATGCGACTCCAACAAGTATTGTTAATATGGCCCCACTATCTGGTGCTATTAAAACATTCTTTGGTAGTTCACAGTTATCACAGTTTATGGATCAAGTTAACCCACTATCTGAATTAACACAAAAAAGAAGAGTGTCTGCTCTTGGAACCGGTGGACTTGCAAGAGATAGAGCCGGTGTTGAAGTCCGTGACGTTCATACAACACACTATGGTCGAATTTGTCCAATTGAAACACCAGAAGGTCCATCAATTGGGTTAATTTCATCACTTACAACATATGGACAAGTTGATGAGTACGGGTTTATTCAAACTCCATACTTTAAACTAGATCGTTCAAAAATTGATGAAAATGGCCGTCCAGTTCCAAGATTAGTTAATGAAATTGAATATTTAACAGCTGATGAAGAAGAAGAAAGAGTAATTGCTTCTGCTGCAACACCTGTTAATGATGAAGGTTACTTTGTTGAAAATAGAGTAATTGGACGTCATTTAGGTGAAACAAATATTTATTATGCCGATGAAATTACCCATATGGACGTTTCACCAAAACAAATTGTTTCTGTTTCAACAGCAACAATTCCATTCTTAGAACATGACGATGCAACGCGTGCCTTAATGGGTGCAAACATGCAACGTCAAGCAGTACCTTTAATTAAGCCTGAATCACCAATTGTTGGAACGGGTGTTGAATATCGTGCTGCGAAAGATTCTGGTAGTGTAGTTGTTTCTAAAGTTGATGGAATAGTTAGTGAAGTAGATGCTAATAAGATTGTTATTACTAAAAAGCCAAGTGATGTTGTTAAAATGGGTAAAGTTAAATTGTATGATCCAGCTGAAGAATTTACAGCTGAAGCAGCAATTAAAATTAGAGATTTTGGTCTTGATGAAAGTGTAGTATATCAATTAGAAACATTTAGAAGATCAAACCAAGATACACTTATTTTACAAAAACCAATTGTTGAACTTGGTGAGATTGTTGAGGCAGGCGATGTAATTGCTGATGGAGCTTCAACTGATAAAGGTGAATTAGCATTAGGTAGAAATATTACTGTGGCATTTATGACATGGGATGGATATAACTATGAAGATGCGATTATTATGTCAGAAGACTTAGTAAAAGATGATGTTTATACATCAGTTCACTTAGATAAATATGAAGTAGATACAAGAGAAATTAAAGCTGCGGGTGCTAACTATCAAGAAGAAATTACAAGAGAAGTTCCTAACGCTAGTGCTGAAGCATTAAAAAACTTAGATAGTAACGGGATTGTTATTGTCGGTAGTGAAGTAAAAGAAGGCGATATTTTAGTTGGTAAAATAACTCCCAAAGGAGTAAATGAACCAACACCAGCCGAAAAATTAATTCAAAGTATTTTAGGTGATAAATCTCGTGAATACCGTGATTCATCATTAAAAGTACCACATGGTGGTGGTGGTATTGTTCAAAAAGTACAATACTACTCAAAAGAAAATGGAGATCAATTACCTCCAGGAGTTACTAAAGTAATTAGAGTTTTTGTTGCTCAAAAACGTAAAATTTCTGAAGGTGACAAAATGGCGGGTCGTCATGGTAACAAAGGTGTTATTTCAAAAATATTACCAAGAGAAGATATGCCATATACAGCTGATGGAACACCAATTGATATTATGTTAAACCCACTTGGGGTACCATCACGTATGAATATTGGACAAGTATTAGAAATTCATTTAGGAATGGCAGCAAGAAAATTAGGAATTAAAGTAGCAACCCCAGTGTTTGACGGTGTTGATGATAATGAACTAAGAGCTATTATGAGAGAAGCAAACATCGATGAAGATGGTAAAACAACTTTATACGATGGTAGAACTGGTGAACCATTTGATAGTAGAATATCAGTAGGTGTTATGTATATGATTAAGTTATCACACATGGTTGATGATAAACTCCACGCTCGTGCAGTTGGACCATATACACTTGTAACACAACAACCAATGGGTGGTAAAGCTCAAAATGGTGGACAAAGATTTGGGGAAATGGAAGTTTGGGCTCTATATGCTTATGGAGCAGCCCATACCTTACAAGAAATATTAACA
>DURF01000183.1 GCA_012837395.1 Acholeplasma sp.
GATTTAACTTTAGGAGCGTTGATGACATTTACTTCAATGGCAGGGATGTTTATGGATCCAATTGGAAGAATGGTTGGTCTTCAACTACAGATACAAGAATCACAAATAGCTATGAAGAGATTATCAGAAATATTTGATGTAAAAAAAGAACAAGAAGATAAGAAACAAACAATTGACACTTTAAAAGGCAATATTAAGTTTGATGATGTTACCTTTTCATATGGTACAAGAGCACCAGTATTAAAAAATATTAGTTTTAATATTAACAAAGGAGAGAGAGTTGCAATCGTAGGAGAATCCGGTAGTGGGAAAACTACAATAGCAAAACTTCTCCTAGGACTATGGAAGCCAAATGATGGCGAGATATTCTTGGATGATATAAAAGTAACTGAACTAGACTTTGAGTCGCTAAGAAGTAAAGTAGCTTATGTTAACCAAAATGTAGAGTTGTTTAGTGGTAGTGTTGCTGAAAATATTAAAATAATAAATCCTAATGTATCAAGAGAAGATATTAATATTGCACTAAGACTTGCCGATGCTAGTTTTGTAAATAACTTACCAGCAGGAATAGATACATATCTAGAAGAAGCTGGTGCTAATCTATCTGGTGGAGAAAGACAAAGGCTTGCACTTGCAAGATCTCTATCAAAAGATTTTGATTTATTAATCCTAGATGAAGCAACATCTAACTTAGACTTTGTAAGTGAACAAAGAATTTATGAAAACATATTAAATAGTAATTTTAAAGGGACTATTGTTTTTATTGCCCACAGACTTTCATCAATTAAATATAGTGATAATATTTTAGTTATGGATAAAGGAAAACTAGTAGAAAGTGGAACTCATGATGAATTACTAAATAATAATGGAGTTTATAAAAAGTTATGGAACTCACAAAATACTGATATAAAGTTAAATAAAAATAAGGAAATTACTAAGAATGAAGAAATTGTAGAAGGAAGTGAGATAACTTATGAATAGAGAAATATTAATTGAAGAGAATAAAGTATTAAGATTAAAAAACACTTTAATTAGAGAATTCAAAATTGATGATGAGCCATTAGACAAAAAACTTCATATGTTTGAAAGTTATCTTAAAATGCATAAAATAGAAACCTTTGGACCACTAATAATTAAAACCCATATTGAAGGCACCGAAACCCCTGAGTTAATAATAAGTGCACTTGTTCAAGTTAAAGATGATAATCCTAAACTATTAAGCCCTTATAAATTTGAAAAGGAATTAAAAATTGGTCCTTGTCTGTTTTCAAGATTTGAAGGTAAAGAACAGTTTTCAAATATCTCTCAAAGTAAAATGCAAGTTTACGCATATGAAAATAATATCATTTTAGGAACTGAATCATATTCAGTTTATAAAGAACAAACAGAGGACAATAGTGTAATTGATACATTTGTTCCTATTGTCGGGAGAGAAAACATATGAGAGAGTATAAGTTGCACGAATTAAAGAGTAGTAACATTCTTTATAATAAAAAAGACCCTAAAATGGGATTTATGATTATTGGCATTACTTTAATATTTTTAATTGGCTTAATATCAGCTGCTAATTTCTTAAAAAGAACAGAAGTAGTAAGAAGCAGTGGTATTTTATCTACTACTAATAAAACTTATATTATGAGTGAAACTGGTGGAAAAATATCTAAAGTTCATAAAATAAACGGAGAATTTGTTAATGAGGGAGATTTAATATTAGAGTTAGATAACACTCAAGTACAAGCGCAAATAATTAGTTTAGATTATAAACTAAACTATTTAAACAATCATATTAATAATTTGAAATTATTTATTGATAGCTTAGAGTCGTTTAACTATGAAAGTATAGAGCTAAACGAAAACCCGTTTGATGATGGAGAGTTTTATCTGCAATATAATAGTTTTCTAAAGTCATTAGAAAATATTGAAGAAACTAAATTAAATGATGTAGGGGACGAAGTCAATAAAGAACTTGAAGAGATAACGAAAGAGAGAAAAGATTTAGTTAATCAGTATTTGTCACAATATTATTCTCAAAAAGGGCAGTATGAGTATGAAATTAGCGGAATATTAGGACAAAAAGATGCTTATGAACTAGCTCTTGAAAGTTATAAAATATATGCTAGTAGTTCAGGATACATTAATTATTCTAATGAATTAAATACTAGTTTAGTCATAGGAAATGATCCAATTGGAACTATAAATGAAAGTTTGAATGAAAAAAATGCTGTTATAGAAGTATTTGTTAGCACAAGTAGCATAAACCATATATCTGTCAATCAGGAAGTTGATATATCTGTTATAGGACTTCCACAAATTGAACATGGTGTTATAAAAGGTAAAGTTACAAGTATTGGAACAGATAGTATAGTTTTAGAAGAAGGAGTATATTATAAAGTTATTGTTACTCCTAGTAATATAAGTTTAAATGATATTAAACTAATTTCAGGTCAAGCAACTGAAATTAGGATTAAATATGAAGAATTAACTTATTTAAAATGGATTATTAATAAACTAGGTTTTTTTAAAACCTAAAGTGATATATTTGATAGTTTAGTTCTTTTAAAACATATAAAGGAGGTTAAACATAATAAATTAATTAAACTATAGTTAAGGTTAGTGTAAATTTATCGTATAATTAATTTACAGTATAGTTAAATGTTAAAAGAAAAGGGGTAAAATAATGAATATTTTAACAATGAATCAAAATTTATTTGGTAGTTCATTTGAAACTACAAAAAGAAATAACTTTACTGAGAATGCTATTAGCAGTGAATTAATAATTCCAGACTCAGCAGTAGAACTTAGTTATGAAGAGATGGAGTATGTTGATGGTGGAGTAGACACTAAATTCAAATGGTATGGATTCAATGCATATTTTAATGCTGTAGAAACTACTCAGCTTTTAGGGATACTTAATATGGGATTGGGAGTTGGAGGAATAGTTGCAGCAATTGGCTCACAGTTTCCTCCAGTCGGGCTAGTAGCAGCAGTACTAGCAGGAGCTTTTTTAATTAATGCTGGCTGGATTCAATATGCTTCCGCTAAAGGTAACGGGTTTACATTTCAGCATTTATATGTAGGGGGTATATACTGGTTTACCGAAGGAAAAGCATGGTGAGAAAATGAAAATTCTAAAGACAATTTTAATAATTGGAGGTATTATTTTCGGTTTGTTCGCTATTGGATTTGGATTATATGGTTTCATAAAAAAAGAGTTCTATTCTCTTGGAACCATTTTTGCAGGGATTTCTTTAGTAATAAGTTTCATATTATTTATAATTGAGAAAAATAATCCTAAATAAGGCAAATAATAAAATAACAATATAATATAAACTAATCATGATGTTTTATTTACACAGAAGAAAATAAGATATCTAATAAAAAAATAATAAAAGAATTATTATAAATATATCTATGTGTATATAAAATTCATAGTAATAATATTTAGTTTAACAAGAATTATAAGGAAAGAGGAAAAAAATGAATATTTTAACAATGAATCAAAATGTGTTTGGTAGTTCGTTTGTAAATACAAGAAGAAGTAACTTTACTGAGAGTGTTATTAATAGCGAATTAATAATTCCAGACTCTGCAGTGGAACTTAGTTATGAAGAAATGGAATATGTTGATGGAGGCTGGTTCTTAGGAGTTACAATAAGTGCAGCAGCTAGTATTTCATTATATAGTACAGTACTTGGAATGATGGATAAGCAGGTTCATGGCTATGGATATGGCTCACTAACAGCAAATATGAGAGAATGGGTTGCGATGAGTTTTAGTGCTGCTGTTACATCAGCGTCAAATTTTGTGGCGGCTATTATTGGAAAACTAACAACATTTCTAAAAGCACATCCAGCTGTCTATATTGCTGCTGGTATTATAGGTCTCGCTGCATCATACGTTCTAGGTGGGATGTTGGTAGCGGGTGCTCGTTCAAGAGGGTTTAAAACTGGGTTTGAAATAGGAGTATTTAAAGTGAGTTTTATTAGTGAGTTAGTCTAATGAAGAATTCTAAACAAACTTTTAGTCAATCAACAACTTCTTTATCAGCTAAATCAAGTTTGCTTTATGGTGCTTCTGCCGGATCAAATATTTATTTTTTATTGTTTGGTGTTACATTCAAACATTACCCATTGATGTTCTTTCAGTTTTTCGTGTTTGCTTTAACGATTTTTTTTACATATAGATTTGTTACTATACGAAAACTAATGGGCTTTGAAAATAAGTCGGTTATGAAGGAAACAGTTGGATTATTCATTCCTATAATTATATCAATAGTCATAGGTTTGTTCACTGTTAAATTGGAATTTAAGGATGGGGATCTCTCATCAATTGCCAATGATAATTTACTATTTGGTTTTTTAAATTTAGTTTTAGTAGCTATTTTAGCAACATTTTCAGCAAAAAAAACCAAAAGGTGGTCAAACATGGTTGACACGGTTGAGTAATGTACTAACATTTAAAAGAAAAATCGACTTTATGCGGATTTATAATAAAAGCGTAATTTCGATTTTTCTTATTAATAATAAGATTTATTCATATAGAAAATATTTTTAAAAGTTGAAAAAAGGATATGTTATAGTTCTTAAAACACAAGAATTTATTATAATTATAAATAATCTTGTCTTATATTGCATTAATAAGTCAATAATTAGCGTGTACGCCTAACTTGAAGTAGTGTTGAAGTATGTTTGATATACCTTTGACATATGTTTGATATGGTGTTGAAGTGATAATAAAAACTTAATAAAAAGACTTTAAAAAAGTTCATTTGTATTCCGGTGGAAAAACTGTTGGAGTATATCTAGACATAACAATGAGTGCAGGATTTGTTGCAGGTGTATTAGTTGGAAGTGTTACTAGAGCTATGATAATTACGCAATTAACAACTGCAGCGGCAGTAGCTGGAGGAGTGTTTGGTGGTCCTGTTGGTGTAGGTATAGCAGGTATTATAGGTGCCAGTGTTGGTGGGATAATCGCAAACCAATTAACAAAATACATTGTTAACACTATAGGCGGAGAAGCCGCGCGTGAACTTACATATAATACATATGCGTTTGATTTTTGGATTCCGTTTAGGAAAAACGATGTATATCTAAATATAAACTTATAGTAAGTTTGGTTTTATTTCAATTAGAAGGGAGGGAAAATACATGAAAAACTTAGACAAAAAAATCAACATTAGAATACTTAAATTAATTTCATTCATTTCACTTTTGTTACCGATTTTAATTATAGCCCGATTTCTTTTAGGTTATAGAATGATAATATATATTGACTTGGTTTTATCAATTACACTTTATATTTTATTAATGACGGTATGGTTCCAAAAGAGAAAACGATATAGTATTTATAAGTGGGCACTAATAATATTTATAATAATTTTAATAAGTGGAATTTTACTTCCAGGTCTGGAATACTTAGGATTTACTAAAACATTATATGCTGACGTGTTATATCTTGTTCCTGGATTAATTTTCGCTTCATTTTACATTTATTATTACAAAAAAGGTTATGTTAATTTAAGTGATTAAATAATAATTACAAAATTTTATAAAGGAGGAAATTATGAATATATTAACAATGAATCAAAATGTGTTTGGTAGTTCATTTGAAACTACAAGAAGAAGTAACTTTACTGAGAATGCTATTAGCAGTGAATTAATAATTCCAGACTCAGCAGTAGAACTTAGCTATGAAGAGATGGAGTATGTTGATGGAACGGGTAGATTTGTATTAACAATCAACTCAACTTTAGGTGGTTTTGTCGCTGGTCTTTCAACGGGTATAGTCACTGGGTTTCTAGTTGGATTCATTAGTGCGAAATTTACTAAAATAGGGAGTGTTGGTGGACTTAAGGGTCAACTTATCGCTGGTGCGATTGGTGCAATATCTGGATGGGCAATATCTTCTGTTGTAAATAGTATTGTTTATGGTAACAAAGGTCCATCATCATACGTTCTTATTGATATTTGGATTCCGTTTTTCAATATAAATCACAATATAGATTTAGGAGAGAAACTTGGCTCAGTAATTGGCGGTTTTGGTGGTGGAATGGGTGGATTTGCAAGTGCAGCTGCAGCAACTGCTCATGGATTTGCATACGGACTGTCATTTTAGTAGAGGTGAATCATAATGATAAAACTCAACAATAAACGCAATATTAAATCTATTTGTATGTGGAGCAATGTCACGTTAATTATTATGTTTGCTGTACTTTTCATTACATTTAACATTTTTAAAAACACTGAAAAATTTTCTGACTTTGTTAAAATAACCGCTGTTTTTACATTGTTGACTTTTGTTTTAATTTTAGTATTAAATTTCGTTGTCTATATTTTTGAGATAAAGAAGAAAAATAAAGTTTCTAAAACAATTTCAAAATATTTATTAAAAGGTGAAAGTCAATATGCATTAAATTATATAATAAAAACAAACGAAAAAGAAAATTTTAATTCTGTTAATCAAGTTTTGCTGTACTACTTGGGTTATATTCATCTTTTGAATAACGAAGTTGAAAAAGGTGTTGCTTATTTAAAAAAATTTGATTTAGATAATCAAAAAATTATAAATAGTGAATATTATTTATTGGTTATATTCCTATTACATACTGTTTTATATATAATCAAAGATCCAGATTATAATTACGTGTTTAAAAAGTATGATGTTAGAAAAAAACAATTAGCTAGATATTTCGATAGAACAAAATTTAAAGACAAGGCAAACATATTAAACAATGCTATAATATATTTAAATAATGATTCAGTAGATTTAGCGAGAGATTTGATAAATCAAACGAATTTTTGTAAAATTCCAATTATTGATAGTTATATAAATAACAAAAACCAAATTTAAAATGGAGGGATGTATTCAATGCAAAGTATTATGCGAAGAAAAATAATTTCATTAATAGGCTCAATCTGTCTTTTAATGCTAGTAACCTTAATATATTTGTTTGACAATCAACCATGGAATATCGAAAAAATAATTTCTTTTATCATTTTTGGGATATATACCTTTTTTATTATTCCATCAATACAATATTATCTGTTTATTAACAAAAACAATACAAATAAAGATTGGATTGAAAAAGGATATTCTTTTGGGGCTAGCAAACTTATTTTTCCGATATTGTTAGCCCCTATTTATGGTTTTAGATTTTATATGATAAGGAAAATATGACTTAACATAATTATTTAATTAGAATTGATATATGCAATACGATATAGAATAATATATGTGCACGCCTAACTTGAAGTAGTGTTGAAGTATGTTTGATATACCTTAGACATATGTTTGATATAGTGTTGAAGCGGTAATAAAAACTTAATAAAAAGACTTAAATAAAGTTCATTTGTATTCCGGTGGAATAACTACAAAATGCCTGTTTTAGCGTATAATGCGGTTATCGTGGATATCTGGCTTTAAAAGTCTAGGATTAAAAGGGATACTTTTTGTTCCTTTTTTTCTTGCGAAAATTCGTAGAATCTCTCACGTAATAAAAAGAGAGGAAAGATAAGATATGGCGAGAAAAGATGCGTATCAAGTTTGGGTTGAAACAGGTAAACTCGACGAAGTATTAGAATTTATTAAGGAGTGTGCAAGAAAACTTGTAACACAAAAAGAGATGTGTAAGTATTTAGGAATTTCTCAAGATAGTTTTTCAAGACTTAAAAGAAAATATCCAATAATTGCTGAGACACAATTAGAAGCAAAAACTAATTTAAAAATTGATTTAGCTGGTGCTTTATATAAAAAGGCTATAGGTTTTGAAGTTACAGAAGAAACTCATCATATTGATGATGCTCATGGATCAAGACCACCAAGAAGAAAGATCGTAAGAAATATAAAGTATATACCACCAGAAACAAGAGCAATCATTTATTTATTAACTCAAAACTTCGGTATTGAGTATGCAGAGAAGTTTGCTGAAATCCAAATGACTCAAAAGAGAGCAAAAGATGAAAAGGAAGTGTGGAGCAAAGATGATACAGATAATAACGATTAATATTGATGATTTATTAGAATATGAAAACAATCCGAGATTAAATGATGCAGCAGTAGATGCTGTTGC
>DURF01000184.1 GCA_012837395.1 Acholeplasma sp.
CCATATTTTTCGCTAAATAATGCCATTGCTCCAAGTTTTTTAGCATCATCTATTTTCATTTCAGAAATATTTACATTAAGACCTTCTTTAATTTTACTATTAACTATTTTCTCAATTTCTAAAATTTCATTATTTGTTAAATTTTCAAAGTTGTTAAAATCAAATCTTAAATATTCACTATTTACAAGCGAGCCTTGTTGATTTACATGCGAACCTAAAACATCTTTTAAAGCTTGATGAAGTAAATGTGTAGCTGAATGATTTTTCATAACTTCACTACGGTTATTAATATCTATTTTTGCTACTACTAAATCACCTTGTTTAAAATCTTTTGTGTCTAAAACATGTAAATTTTGACCATTAGGAAGTTTAACAACATCTTCTACTTCTATATTATTAATAGTTCCAAGGTCTGCTACTTGTCCACCACTGGTTGCATAAAATGGAGTTTTATCTAAAACAATTCCATTATCAAAGATTTTAATTACTTTAGAATTAGTTTCAAATATGTCATAACCAACAAAGATAGATTTTTCATTAAAGTTTAAATATGCTTCGTCTTGAGATTTCATACTATCAACTTTTTCTCTAGCACTTCTTGATCTTTCTTTTTGAATTAATAATTCTTCATTAAATCCATCTATATCAACTAAAACATTATTATCTTTTGCATATTCCAATGTTAATTCAATTGGAAAACCATATGTATCATATAGTTTAAAAGCGGTTTTACCATCAATTTTATTAGTATTTTTAATACTATCAAAGAAATGTTTTTCTCCTTCATTTAAAGTTTTTAAAAACTGTTCTTCTTCACTTAAAATAATTTTACTAATTATTTCTTTATTTTTACTAATATCTTTATAAAAACCACCCATTGTAGTAATAACTGAATCAATTAGTAAATATAGAAATGGTTTATTTAAATTAATATTTCTACCAAATTTTAAAGCCCTTCTAAGTAATCTTCTTAATACATAACCTCTTCCTTCGTTTGAAAGGGTTGCACCGTCATTAATTGCGAATACTAAAGTTTTAATATGATCAGCAATTACTTTAAATGCCATTTGACCTTCGTATTTAACACCACTTAATTTTTCAGTTTCATTAATAATTGGCATGAAAAGATCAGTTTCAAAGTTAGTTTTACTATTTTGTAAAATACACGCAAATCTTTCAAGTCCAGCTCCAGTATCAATATTTTTATTAGGAAGTTCTGGATATTCACTTCTTTTTAATCCTTCTTTACTATTGAATTGTGAAAAGTCTATATTCCATATTTCTATAAAGCGATCATTGTCTAAATCTTCTTTAATTAATTCAATGCCTCTTTTGTCGTATTCAATTCCACGATCAAAAAAGATTTCAGTATTAGGTCCACTTGGACCTTCACCAATTTCCCAGTAATTATCATCCATCGCAACTAAATGTGATTCTTTAATCCCTAAATTTAACCAATATTTTTTAGCATCTAAATCATTAGTATAATATGTAATATAGATTTTATCTAACGGGAAGTTAAAGTATTCTTTACTAAATAATAATTCATAAGCTAGGTTGATTGCTTCTTCTTTGAAGTAATCACCAATTGAAAAGTTTCCTAACATTTCAAAAAAAGTATGGTGTCTTGTCGTTAATCCGACATTTTCAATATCGTTTGTTCTAATACATTTTTGTACATTAGTTAAACGATTTGAAACGGGTTTTTCTGATCCATCAAAGTATTTCTTTAATGGGGCAACACCAGCATTAATCCAAAGTAGTGTAGGATCATTTACTGGTACTAATGATGAAGATTCTAAAACATGATGGTTATGATTTTTAAAAAATCTTAACCATGTATTTCTAATTTCATTTGATGTCATGTATTTCATAATATCTTTCTCCTATTTAAAATAATAAAAGTCCCTAGATAAAATAATTTTATCTAAGGACGAATAATTTCGCGGTACCACCTTAGTTCTAGATTTTAATCTAGCCCTTAAGATTAAATTTTATGCTCCTAAGTAGCTTTCATTAAATAAATGCTTTGTTTACACTAACCACAAAGTCCCTTACTTCATTTATTTTAATTACTCTCTTAATCAACGCAAAATAATTTTATCATAACTTATAATGTTTGTCTACTCTTTAAATATTTTTGTAAAAATATAAGGAATTAATGTAGTTGCAGTAATTGTTAAAACAAAATATCTAATAAAATCTAATACTACACTTAAATCATTAATACTATCAAACCATAGTTTTAAACCAAAGTAAGTTACTGCAACTATTACTAATCCAATTACTACTTTTATTATTCTATTTTTAATTGAAGTGTCTACATTATGTTTAATATATAATTTTTCAATTGCATAACCAACTGCAAAGCCAATATAACCTGCTCCAGCTACATATATTTCGCTTACTTTATCATAATCACTTTTTAAGAA
>DURF01000185.1 GCA_012837395.1 Acholeplasma sp.
ACTTGTCTTTAATGGCGCAAACAATGAAAACAAAGAAGAGTTTGATATAAATAATATTAGTGAGGAAATTGTTAATATTGCAGTAGCAATTAATAGTGAGCATACTGAAGTGTTTGAAAGTTATTTTAAAGATAAGGATTTAGTTGCTAGAAGTTGGGGGGAATATAATGAGCTTGCTTTTTATGATATTCATCTTAAAAATGTAAGTAAAGCAAGTGCCCTTAAAGAAGTTTTAAATTATTATAATATTGATACAAATAAGTTAATTACCTTTGGTGATGGACCAAATGATTTAGAAATGTTAAAAATGGCTAAAATTGGGGTTGCGATGAAAAATGCATATCTAGAAGCAAAAGCATTTGCAAGTTCTACCACTAAACATGATAATGATAATGATGGTGTTGGATATCATTTAAATTATTTGTTAGATAAAAATATACTTTAAAAAAATAGAGGAGTTAAGTTTCCTCTATTTTTGTATAATCGATTCTTTTATTTAAAACATCTTTTAATGTCGTTAACAGTATTACAAAAAATGTTATTAAAGGTAACATTATTAATAGTGTCATCTTTAGTACTTCAGCTAATCCATTTTGACTAACATCTAAAAATGGATACGGATAAAAGTTTGTAATCGGTCCTAGAAGTAAAATAATTATGAAATAAAGAATTGGATGAATTAGACCAATATAAAACTCTTTAATTTTTATATTATCAATTATAAAAATGAAATAATATATCAAATAATAAAGAGGATTAATTGTATGAGTAACTAAATTATGAAAATTATTTAAATCATAAATAGATTCAATTACTCCACTATTACTACCCACAGTATCTGTTAATAATAAATGGAATACTACTCCCGTTATAGTTAAACTAATTAATGTAATAAAAGCTACTATTTTAAAGTTTTTATTATTATCTTTTTTAAAATAAATTGTTAAAAATACTAATAAAAATAATAAATTACTTTGATTAGTAAAATATCTGAAAGCTTGCAAACCTTGATAGGCCATTGTATTTACAAAAGCGACGGTTCCTAACATTAAACCTAGTAAATTGAAAATGTTTTTATATTTAAATATCTTTTCCATTGTTATCATTAATACCTTTCTAGTTTATTAGAATAATTCTAACATTTTATCTTAATAAATACTTAATAATAACACCTCTAAAGTTAATCCTTTAGAGGTGTTATTAATTTATGATGTATAATTATTGTCGTTATAACTATGATAATCACGATATATTTTTATAATATAAACTAACATTACTAAGTTAATGATTATACTAAACATTATATTTAAATAAACTCCAGTTGGTGCTTGAGTATTCATAAATAATCTATATAGATTACTTGCAAGACTAACAGAATAGATTGATATTGATAAAGGTAGTATTTCTATTGAGTTAGTTGTAATAATTATTACAAAGAATAATAACAAATAAACTACCATTGTTTCAAAACTATAATCTAGATAAACTTTAATTAAACTAATTAATAATATAATTGATAAACCTGGGTTAGGTTTAGATATATAAGTTTTAATTTCATTACTATGAGCATATAGTTTTAATAGTGCATAAACACTCATTAAAACTCCTAATAGTAATGTAGTAAAACTAAATAAATCCATTTGATTTGAAAGTGAAAAGATATCTCTTAAGTAATTTGGTAGAAAAAATGCTATAAGTGTTAAGTGGGCTGCAAATGACATTCTTTTTCTTTCTAAAACAAGTGGAACTGCTAGTTTAATAATTGTCACAATTATTAAATAAATTAATAATAAGACAAATTCAGTATTAAAAGTAAATGGTGCTGATAAGATGGGATAAAATTCAATACCAAATAACAATATACTTAATATTAAAAGAATTGTAAAGCCTTGACCAGTTCTTTTATGTTCGTTAAATAACTCTTTTATATTCATCTTTTTTCCTCCTCAATAATTATAAAATTAGGGTATTTAAAGTGAAAATCAATTTTGTAGTTTAAAAAGTTTTCTAAATCTAGTAAGATTTGGAAAAGGATTGCTCGTGTTTCAAATTCTTTTCTTGATTTTGGTAAAGGTTCATCCATAAAGAAAACTCTTAAATCTTCTAATTCTACTAATAAAAATGCCGCATTATTATTAAAACTAATGTTTTCGCTAACTTTTCTAATAAAGTTAGCAATTAAGTTTTGATATTTGTGAATAATTTTAATTTGTTTAATATTGTTTTCGATTTTAAATAATGTTTGAAGTTGCATATTTCTCATATATAAATATGTAACATAGCGATGATCATTTTGAATAATTATATTTCTATCAATTAATTTAGCATCATACATAATTTTATCTAACTCTTTTTGATAATCCACTGACTTTTTACTTTCTTTGTTATTTAAGATATTTACAATGTTTATTAATTCATCCTCAATAATAGCATCTACTTCTAATAAAGAACGTTTAATTGATGTTTTAGTAAGTTCTGGATATAACATATTAATTAAAAATGCGATAGATATTGCTATTAGTAATAGTAGGATTTCTTCTAATATAAATGCGAATGCTATTTCACTAACTATTAAAAAGTGTGTAACAAGAACGACACTTGCAACAATTCCCTCAGATGCATTAAAAAACCATGATGCAAAAATAAAGATAATTAAAAATATCGCAAACACTAAAAAAGTTTGCCCTAATAAATAAAACATTAGAGCGGAAAATAGTATCGCTGCTATGCCACTTATTATTCTTTTAATAGCGATTGTTATGAAATCTCTTTTTGTTAATTGGATTGATAATATACTAACTGCTGCTGCAGTTGTATAATACTCAATATTAAGTAAATATGTAACAAATAAAGTTATTACGCCTGCTAAGATCATTTTTATTGAAATGTTTACTGCTTGCCTATTCATTAAATCAATCCTTCTTATCTTCAAAAGCTTCGTTATAATGCTTCATAACATATTCCTTATTAAAAGGGGCTTCTTTGTTTTCAATTCTTTTAATAAGTTTCTTTAATTCTAAATTTATAATTGCTTTTATGTCTTCTGGATAATTCATAATTTTAGAATGATACTTATATTCATTTTTATCTAATATGACATATTCTCCATTTGGAAATACTTTTACATCTAAATCATAGTCTATATACTTAATTGCTTCACCATCGTAAACGTAGGGGCTTGATAAGTTACAATAATAAAAGATTCCAGTCTTTTTAAACATTACAATAATGTTAAACCATAAATCTTTATAAAAATAACAGA
>DURF01000186.1 GCA_012837395.1 Acholeplasma sp.
ACTTTCTTTATTATAGTAATTATTAGTTGGCCAGTTGGCTCTAATAATACTATCTTCGTTAGTTAATTCTTGATATAACATATCAGTAACAAAAGGTGTAAATGGGTGGAGTAGTTTTAAGATAGCATTTAATACTTCAAATAAAACTGCTTCTGTGTTTGTTTTTAATGAGTCATCTTTTAAACTAACTTTAGATAATTCTAAGTACCAATCAGCAAATTCGTTCCAAATAAAGTTATATAAAACATGGGCTGTTTCATTGAAGTTATATACTTCATAATATTTATTAGCATCACCTATTACTTCATTTAGTCTCGATAAGATCCATTTATCAGAAAGTGTTAAATTATTATAATCTATTTCATATGTTTTTTTGTTTAAATTAAGCATAACAAATCTTGAAATATTCCATAATTTATTAATAAAATTCCAACTAGATTCAACCTTTTCAACATCATATCTTAAATCAGCACCTGGGGCTGAGTTTGTAGTTAAGAAATATCTTAGGGCATCAACCCCATATTTATCAATAACATCCATTGGATCAACTCCATTGCCAAGTGATTTACTCATTTTACGGCCTTGGTTATCTCTAATTAAGCCATGAAGCAAGACATCTTTAAATGGATCTTGTTTAGTGAAATATCTACCTTGAAAAATCATTCTAGCAACCCAAAAGAATATAATATCATAACCAGTAACTAAAACATCATTTGGATAAAACATTTCAAAATCTTTCGTATTATTCGGCCAACCGAGTGTTGAAAATGGCCAAAGTGCAGATGAAAACCATGTATCAAGCACATCTTCATCTTGAACCCAGCCAATACCTGGGGATTCTACTTGAACTTTTACTTCTTCATCTTTATACCAAGCAGGAATTCTATGACCCCACCAAAGTTGGCGACTTATACACCAGTCTTGCGGATTATTCATCCAGTTTTCATAAATCTTTTTAAAACGATTAGGAACAAAATTAACTGTTGTATTTAGGCTATCTTTAGCAATATCATCCATTTTTATAAACCATTGGAGTGATAATCTTGGTTCAACTACTACACCAGTTCTTTCACTATAACCAATATTAGTTAAATAGTCTTCAATTTTTTCAACTAAGTTTAATTTATCTAGTTTTTCAATTACTCTTTTTCTAGCTTCAAATCTTTCTAAACCTTGAAATTCAAAAGCCATTTCATTCATTAAACCATCTTCAGTCATACAAAGTGGCATATCTAAATTATGTCTAACACCAACTTCAAAGTCATTAGCGTCATGTGCTGGAGTTACTTTAACAACTCCAGTTCCAAAGTCTTTATCAACATAATCATCAGCTATAACAGGTATTTTAACATTAGTACCTGGAATAAAAACTTTTTTACCTAAATAACTTAAATATCTTTTATCTTCAGGATGAATCATAACAGCTTGATCTGCAAACATTGTTTCAGGACGTGTAGTAGCAACAACTAAATATTTATTACTATCTTCTACTAAAGGATATTTTAAATAATATAGTTTGGCCATTTCTTCTTCATGTTCAACTTCAATATTAGAAATAGCTGTTTTAGCTTCAACATCCCAGTGTATAATTCTATTGCCACGATATATTAATCCGTCTTCATGCATTTTAATGAAAACATGATTAACAGCTTCATTTAATCCTTCATCTAATGTAAATCTTTCTTTTGTATAATCAACACTTATCCCAAGTGCTTCCCATTGTTTTCTAATATAGTTACTATATTCATTTTTCCAATCCCAAGCTACTTCTAAAAACTTATCTCTTCCTAAATCATATTTAGAAATATCTTGTTTTC
>DURF01000187.1 GCA_012837395.1 Acholeplasma sp.
AAACTAATTGTTGTAAGTGGTGTAAGTGGATCTGGTAAATCAAGTTTAGTAAATGAAATTCTTCTAAAAGGCTTACAAAAGAAATACTATAAAACTAAAGAAGAACCAGGTGATCATGATTTTATTGATGATCAATCAATGATTGATAAAATTGTTGAAATCTCACAAAGTCCAATTGGTAGAACACCAAGAAGTAATCCAGCAACTTATACGGGAGTATTTGATGATATAAGAGATTTATATTCAAAAACTAACGATTCACAAGCAAGAGGTTACAATAAAGGACGTTTTTCATTTAACGTAAAAGGTGGAAGATGTGAGGCATGTCGCGGTGATGGTGTTAAAAAAATCTCAATGCATTTCCTACCGGATGTTTATGTTCCTTGTGAGGTTTGTCAAGGTAAGAGATATAATTATGAAACACTACAAATCAAATATCGTGGTAAATCAATTGCTGATATTTTAGATATGACTGTTTTAGAAGCAGCAGAGTTTTTTATTAATCATACAAAAATTAATCACAAACTTCAAGTTTTAGTTGATGTTGGACTTGGTTATATTAAACTAGGTCAACAAGCTCCATCACTTTCTGGTGGTGAAGCTCAAAGAGTTAAACTTGCAAGCGAATTATATAAAAAAATAACTGAAAAAACATTATATATATTAGACGAACCAACAACTGGGCTTCACGCCGATGATGTTAATAAGTTATTACAAGTTTTCAACAAAATTGTCGATGAAGGTGCAACAATGGTTATTATTGAGCACAATTTAGATATAATTAAATCAGCAGATCATATAATTGATTTAGGTTTAGAAGGTGGCGATAAGGGTGGATATATTATAGCTAGCGGTACACCGGAAGAAGTTGCTAAATCAAAAGAGAGTTATACAGCTGAATATTTAAGAAAGGTATTATAATGAAAAAAAAATCCTTTTTAGAAAGCTTGGGGCTATTTCTACATCCTAAGTTTGAGTTTCACTTATTAATTGAATTAGTTATTAATTTAGTTACTGTTGTTCCAGTAATTGGGTTATTTGAGTTGTTTGAATATCCTCTTGTTACATATGCAAATATAATTGGGGTTATTATTTATATTGTAGTAGCAACTTTTTTAATGGAGTCATTAAAAGTATATATATTAAGACATTTCATTAATTATATTTTTAAATCTAAAGGGATTATATTATTTATTATTTATGGTTTAATATTTTATTTAACAACATTCTTAATTAAGGACTTAATGTTTAATAAAAACGTGTTATTAAACTTATTTATATTTACAGTTAGTTTTCTAATTCTTAAAATATTATTAATTATTGTTTATCAAAGGTTACAAACAAATAAAAGAGGTGAAGAGGAATGAAAGAGTGGATAAAGAAAAATAAAGTAGACTTAATACTTTATTTTGGTTTCATATTTATTTTAATTATTTTAATTACACTTGCAGTATTACCACAATATAGTAGAGCACTTAGTACTAATAGTGCTTATAAAACAACTGCAATTGAGATTGGATCGTTTTCAATTGCTTGGTATGCTATTTTTATTCTATCAGGAATAATTATGGCAACAGTAATGGCGGTTTATGAAATCAAAAGATTTGGTTGGGAAACAGATGATATCTTAGATGGTGTTTTAATAATTGCACCACTTGCAATTATTGGAGCAAGACTATATTACGTCTTATTTGATCCAGCAGGTAGTCCAGATTCATTTATAGATGTAATTGCTATTTGGGAAGGTGGACTTGCTATTCATGGTGCAATTATTGTTGCAGCAATTGGAATTATTATATATTCAAGATATAAAAAGATAAATGTTTTTGCAGTTGCTGATCTTTTAGCAGTAGGACTTTTAATGGGGCAAATTGCCGGTAGATGGGGTAACTTTATGAATGCTGAAACCCATGGAGCAGCAACTACTTCGAGTTTTTTACAAAGTGTTTTACCAAACTTTATTACTCACCAAATGCAATTTAGTAGTCACATGCAGAACCTAACTAATGGTATTTATTTACCAACATTCTTATTCGAAAGCTTATGGAACTTTATAGGTTTAACAATACTATTAGTTTTAAGAAGAACTAAACTTTTAAAAGTTGGTGATATGCTTGGAATATATTTAATTTGGTATGGATTTGGACGTGGTGTCTTAATTGAACCATTTAGAACTGACCAGTTAAAAGAAATATTTGGAGTACCTGTAAACATTTTACTTTCACTTATTTTATTTGTAGGTGGTGGAATTGTTTATTTAATTTTAAAAAGAGTTTACAATAAAGATGAAAAATTTTATCAAGAATTACTCATTAACGATATTGAATTAATAACTAAAAAAGAGCAAACAAATGATAAAAGCGATAATCTTTGATTTAGATGGAACTATAATAGATACACCAAAACTAATAATGGCAAGTTTTAAACATGCCATTAATGTAAATACAAATGAAACACTAACCGAAAATGAAATTACATATGTTTTAGGACAAACTCTAGACAAAGCATTTGAAAGATTTGCGCGTGATAAAAATCACTTAGATGAAATGATAAACTCCTTTAGAGATTACTCGATCAACCATGGAAAAGAGTTAAATGCTTACACAAATGCTAAAGATGTTATACAATATTTAAGAGACAAAAATTATTTATTAGGAATTGTTACTTCAAAATCAAGGGCAGTAGTTGAAAAAAATTTAAGAGATTTAAACTTGAATAATCTTTTTGATTGTGTTGTTACCTATGAAGATACGGTTTTACATAAACCAAATAAAGAACCATTATTAAAAGCGTTAAGCCTTTTAAATGTAAAACCTAATGAAGCTATTTATATTGGAGATCATGAAAATGATATTAAGGCAGGTAAAAATGCCGAAATGACGACTGCCTTAATGGCCTATAGTCACAGGTATAAAGAAGCTAAAGAAGAAAAACCTAATTATATATTTAATAATTTTTTAGAAAT
>DURF01000188.1 GCA_012837395.1 Acholeplasma sp.
AAGACCATATCTTGTGATGGTGTTACAACAGGTTTTCCATCTTTAGGGTTTAAAATGTTGTTTGATGCTAACATTAATAGTCTCGCTTCTGCTTGGGCTTCGTTAGATAGTGGTACGTGAACAGGCATTTGATCCCCATCAAAGTCAGCGTTAAACGCTGGTGTAACCAGTGGGTGAAGTCTAATTGCTTTACCGTCAATTAGTTTTGGTTCAAATGCTTGAATACCAAGGCGGTGTAGAGTAGGCGCACGGTTTAATAATACTGGATGCTCTTTAACTACTTTTTCTAATGCTGCCCATACATCATCATCCATTGAATCGTATTTAGAGTTAGCATTTCTTTTATCTAAGCCTTGATTTTTTTGTAATTCTTTTAAAATAAATGGTTTAAATAAGGTAATCGCCATTTTACGTGGAATACCACATTGATACATTTCTAAGTCTGGTCCAACAATAATAACTGAACGACCAGAATAGTCAACACGTTTACCTAATAAGTTTTGACGAAGTCTACCTTGTTTTCCGCGTAACATATCTGATAATGATTTTAAGTTTCTTCCGCGTTCAACAACGGCTTTTCTACCACGTTTTGAGTTATCAAAGAGTGCATCAACTGATTCTTGAAGCATTCTCGCTTCGTTTTGTAAAATTAAGTGTGGTGCGTTTTGTTCTTTTAACTTTTTAAAACGGTTATTACGGTTTAAAATACGACGGTATAAATCGTTTAAGTCAGTTGTCGCAAATCTACCACCATCAAGTGCAACCATTGGTCTTAAATCTGGTGGTATAACTGGAATAACATCCATTACCATCCATTCTGGTTTGTTGTCAGAGTTATTGAATGCTTCAACTACTGCAAGTCTTCTAATCGCTCTTTCACGTTTTTGAGCTGATCTTGCTTTAATTTTACGACGAAGAATTTGAACTTCTTTATCTAAATCTAAATCTTGTAATAAAGTTTTAACCGCTTCTGCTCCGGTTTGTGAAACAAATTGTCTAGGATATTTTTCGTGATTTGCACGATTTTCTTCAACACTTAAAATAGTTTTCTTAGCAAGTGGTGTATTACCTGGATCAGTTACAATATATGAAGCACGGTAAACTACTGATTCTAATTCTTTAGCTTTAATACCTAATAATATTGCAAGTTTAGAAGGTGAACTCTTTAAGTACCATGTATGAACTACTGGCGCTTCTAAGTCAATGTGACCCATTCTTTCTCTTCTAACTTTTGAGTGAGTAATTTCAATTCCACACTTTGGACAAATTTGGCCTTTGTTTCCAGTTTGTTTTTTACCACAAGCACATTGAAAATCTTTCGTTGGACCAAAAATTTGCTCACAGAAAAGTCCACCTACTTCAGGTTTTGAAGTACGGTAGTTAATTGTTTCATGATTTTTAACTTCACCATATGACCATTGTCTAATTTCATTAGGTGAAGCAAGTCTAATTTTGAAGTGGCTATATGATCTAGATCCATAGCCTTTCATAATAGGAGCAACTTCTTTTTTAATTCTTGAAGTTAAGTCCATATCAAGTGCGCTTTCTTCATCAGCTTCTTCATAATAAGCTGCTTGACCTTCAACAAATGGTTCTAATATTTCAACATCGTAAGCACTAAATAATTCATTAAGTTCATTTAATAATACTTCATCATCTGAAAAAATTGTATAAAGAGTCCTTCTATCATAATTAAATAAACCTTCAAGTGAATCAATTCTTGCGCTCTTTAATTTAGAAACTATTTCATCATCTAAATTTAAATTATTAATATTGTTTGGTAAATTATACTTTTTTAAAACTTTTGCGATTTCATCAAAAGAGTCTTGCATTAAGATTTTAATTTCATTTAAATTAAATGTATTAAAATCATCTAATATATCAATACCTGAAAGGGTTAATCTTTCTAAAGCAGCATCTGATAATTTAAGTTTATCAACTTTTGTTTGTAAAATATCTTTTGCCATTAACGTTTGCCCCCTCTTCTATCATTGGCGAAAATCGATTTAATCGCTTCGTTTTCTCCTGTTTTACTATCAATTAGTTCAACATATAATCCAAGTGATTGTAACTCGCGTGTAAATACTCTAAATGATTCTGGAATACTTGGTTTTGGAATTGGTTTACCTTGCGTAATTGCACTATAAACATTATTTCTACCAATCATATCATCTGATTTAACTGTTAATATTTCTTGTAAAGTATGAGCTGCACCATATGCATATAGAGCCCAAACTTCCATCTCTCCAAATCTTTGTCCACCATTTTGAGCTTTACCACCCATTGGTTGTTGCGTTACAAGTGTATATGGTCCAACCGCACGAGCGTGAAGTTTATCATCAACCATGTGTGATAACTTAATCATATACATAACACCTACTGATATTCTACTATCAAATGGTTCACCTGTTCTACCATCGTATAAAGTTGTTTTGCCATCTTCATCGATGTTTGCTTCTTTCATAATGGCTCTTAGT
>DURF01000189.1 GCA_012837395.1 Acholeplasma sp.
GTATGATATATCTTCAACACAAACAATCCATTTTAATATTATTGATAATATAGCACCAAAAATAATTAAAATACCAGAAATAAAAATGCCTGTTAAAACAAAATTGTTAACCGAAAAAAATATCATTGAAAATTTAATTTACAATGATAATTACTATGAAATAGAAGAATTAATAGTTAAAGTTAATGGGCTTGCTAGTGTTAATGTAAATATACCTAATGTTTATGAATTAGAATATGAAGTAATGGATCCATCATATAATACAACAAAAATAATTGGGTATTATATTGTTGAAAATAATATAAGTCCAGAAATTAAATATAATGACTTAATTACTATAAATTATGGTGAAACATTTAATTATTTAAATCATTTTAAATTTATTGATGACTATGATAAAAACTTAAATACTTATGTAGACTTATCATCAGTCAATTTTAATAAATTGGGGTCATATAAAATTCAAGTAACTGCAATTAACAACGTTGGACTAAAAACAACTGTTAGTTCAACGCTTGAAATTGTTGATAAAGAAAAGCCAACACTTAACTTAAAGACGAATAATATATTAAATGTTCATGATTATAACTACGACTATTTAAAAACAATTATATTAAGCGTTTATGATAATTATAATCAATTAACTATAGATGATGTTTTAATTGAAGGATTTATTGATTTTAATGTTGTTAATAAATATGAATTAACATATACGGTTAGTGATAGTAGTAATAATACTATTAGTAAAAAGGTTGTTGTTGAAATTAGAGATTTAATAAAGCCAAAGATTGAATCAATTAAAGACTTAGTATTTAATATAAATGAGACTAAACCAAATTGGTATAATTATTTTTTAATTGATGATAACTATGATGATTTTTCTGATTTAACAATAAACTTTGCTGAAAATAAAATAAATTTCAATAACTTAGGAATGCAAATATTAGAAGTAAGTGTTGCTGATTCAAGTAAAAATAAAATAACTAAAATATTTGAAATTAATATATTAGATTTAGAATCACCTGAAGTTGTTCAAATGGAAGAAATAATTGTTACTGATTTTACAAGTAAAAACAATGAGTTTTTCAAAAGTTTTTTCGCAATTACTGATAATTATGATAACTACATTGATATAAAAGTAAATATAAGTAGTACAATAGATTATGAAAAAGTAGGAGATTATGATATTGAAATTGATTTTATTGATAACAGCAACAATATAACAACAATTAATACAATAGTTTATATATTAGATATTATTAAACCAACAATAAAACTAACTACAAACATTATATATTATTATATAAACGAAGAACCACTAAATTTCAATAATTATATTATGAATGTTAATGACAATAAGACATTGAAAAATGACTTATTTATTAATATTGTTGAAAATATCAATTATAATAAAATTGGTAAATATGATGTAGTATATGAAGTTTATGATGAATCTAATAATATGTGTAGTGAAATTTTATCAGTTTATGTTGATAAAACAAAAACAAAATTAATAGAAGGCCAAGATTTATATATAAAAATTAATGAGCCTTACATTTTAGGAACAAATATTAATTTATCAAAAGATGTCGTAAAAACAATAACATATCCAAACAATATCAACACAAAAAAGCCAAATACAATAGAAGTTCTCTATATCGCATATGATATTAGAGGAAATTATGAGGAATATATTCAAACAGTATATATAATGCCACAAAATGAAATAACAAAGTATAAAACTAATATAATCATTACTATTATAGGTAGCGTTATAATTGTCGCATATTATATTTTTGAAGTAAAAAACAAGAATAACTTTTGACAAAAAAATATAAAATGCTATAATACTTTTTGTATGTAAGAGGTGATGTAGATATGGATAAAACAATAATAGTTTATTGGAGTGGAACAGGTAATACAAAAATAATTGCCGAAAAAATTAAAGAAGGTATTAAAGATGCTTTTTTAGTTAATGTTGAAAATATTGACTATCATGAAGTTCTTAAATATGATAAAATTATTTTAGGTTGTTCAGCTATGGGCAATGAGAACTTAGAAGAAGAAATCTTTGAACCTTTTTTTGAAAGTATTGAAAATAAACTAGATAACAAAAAAATCGCTTTATTTGGCTCCTATGGTTGGGGCGATGGAGCTTGGATGACTAATTGGGAAGAAAGAGTAAAAAAAACTAAAGCGATACTTTTTGAAGAATCTCTAACTATTTACTCAACTCCTAGCACAGAAGAAGAATTATTAGCAGTTGAGTTTGGCAAAAAAATAAGTAAATTTTAAAAGACCAAATGGTCTTTTTTACTTAATTTTAAAAAAAATGATATAATAAGAAGCGATAGTTAAGGATATTATACTAATAAAGGAAATGAAAATTATGACTAAAAAGGAATTAATAATTTGCTTATATGGTTCTACCGGTGATTTATCATTTAGAAAATTAATACCAGCATTAAGTAAGTTAAAATTAAATAACAAACTTCCGGATAAAACATTAATCTTAGCATTAGGGCGAAGAGAATATACGACCGAGACATATTTTGAGTTTATTGAAACAAATAACCCAAGTGCAGAAACAAAACATTTAAAAGATATCACTAAATATTATAAAATGGAAATTTTAAATAATGAAGACTATCTTGAGTATAAAAATATGCTAATGAATTATTCTGATGAAAACACAAGAGTTATTCACTACTTAGCAATATCATCTAATATGATGATTGAAGTATCAAATAACATTTCAAAAAATGGAATAGTTCAAAAAAATAACTTAAAACAAAGTCTTGTTTTTGAAAAGCCTTTTGGTAGAAATTATTCAACATCCCATCAAATTAATGAAACACTTTTAAAAAACTACAATGAAAACCAAATTTACCGTCTAGATCATTATTTAGGCAAAGATTTAGTAAAAGCAATTCTAGACTTAAGATTTAAAACAAACTTGCTAGAATCAGCGCTTAGCCCTAAAAAACTAACTTCAATCGATATTGCAGCAAAAGAAGATGATGGAATTTTAAATCGAGGGGAGTTTTATGATCAAACTGGTGCTGTAAGAGATATGTTTCAAAGTCATTTATTGCAAATTGTTAGTTTACTAACAATGAATAAACCTAAAGAATTTAATAGTTTATTAATCGCAAACGAAAAAGTAAAAGCTTTAAAAAACGTAACTATAAAAAAAGATAGCTTAATCTTTGGACAATATTCTGGTTATTTAGAAGAAGAAAACATTTCACCAAATTCATTAACAGAAACGATGGTTAAAGTTACATTAAATGTTAAAAATAAATTTAAAAACATCCCAATAAACATTTTAACTGGGAAGAAATTAAATAAAAAAGAAACATATATTAAATTTAATTTAAAAGATGGTAGCCAAATTAATTTAAATATCTTTCCTAACAAATCAATTACCTTTGTAACAAAGTTATTAAATGAAGTAATTGATGTTGGTCATACATTTACAAATATCGATGATGAATACGCAACATTAATTAGTGCAGTAATTAATTACAAACAAGAAAACTTTGTAAGATCAGATGAAATTGAACTTGCTTGGAGAATAAGTGATAACTTATTAACATATAAAAACGAATTAACAATTTACAATAATAAAATATTTTAAACAATAAAACGATTTAGTTGAATAAATTAAGTCGTTTTTTTGTTTTTTAAAATAAAAAAAGTAAAAACGCCTAAATTTTACTAATATAAGATAAAAGAAAGGAGAACTAACGATATTTTGTTAACAAAAATTATACTACTACTTACAAACTTACTATCAGCAACACACAGAATAGGTATTTCAGGTCAAGATGTAGTAATTAATGATATAAATAAACCTTACAATCAAAATGAAATTCAAGAATTGGCAAATTTAAGAGCTTTTACACATGAATTTGGTGAGGTAACAAACTATATCATTTTAGTTGAAAACAACTATGAAAATAATGAAAAAAAGGAGGGGGTATATGAACAAAAATATACAATAGATTTAGAAGGCTATCAAGAGTATTATTATGTTTTATTAATATACAATATTAACTTTAACAAATCTGATAGTGTAGAAACAATAGAAATTGTTTCTACACCGAACAATTTTCTAAGTGAAAACAATATAATTTCTGAAATAATAAAAAAACTAAATATAAAAATATATAACTATCAACTTATTGAAGGAAATTATGATGAGTCAAGTAGTAATGGTACATACTATCAAACATATTTAGTAACGACTACTAATGGAGAAAGAATTAATGTTTTAGTAGAAATAAAAGTATCAAATAAAAACAATAATTATCTATATTTAGGTATAGGAATATTAATAGTAGTAACAATTATTACAATTATAATATTTAGTAAAAGAAAGAGGGTAAAAAACAATGTTTAAGAAAAAAATGCTTTTTATATTAATGTTATTATTAGGTTTAAGTTTTAGTATTAATGTAAAAGCAAACAGTAGCACTTTTAATATTAATTTAAATATTAATAATAGTAAAGAAGTTATCTCTTCAGAACTAAACCAAATGTTATCATTTAATTATGATTATAAAACAGGTAGTTTAGTAATAAGGAATGAATCTAAGACTTTAAAGACAGTATCAATACCAAATAGCGGTACTAATGTTATCTCATTTGATTTAGATCATTTGGTCGATATTGATTTAAGGGATGAGCCTGGATTTTACAATTTTCGCAATTTGAATTTAAAAAACTTAGTACTTGAATTTCACAACATGGAAGGAAGGTTAGTTGATAACGATAATACAATATATGATTTATGGGGAACTTTTGATATAACTATTATATTTAAATTAAAACCAGCGATTAGTGGTGATGATGTAGTTTTAAATAATATTGAAAAACCATATACAATCGAACAAATTAAAGAAATAATTAATTTACAAGCTCATGATGCTTATGATGGTGATTTAACAAACAAAATTGTAGTAGAAAAGGATAACTACAGTGAAAATAAAAACATTGTAGGAATGTTTAAAATACTGTTTTCTGTCACAAACTCATCAAAAGTCAAAACAACTTATGAATTAACTGTTAAAAATCAAGACTTTGACGCTCCGGTTATTGTTGGTCCAAATGAAAAAGTATATAGTTATAAAGAAAACATAACAATTGATAATTTAAAAGAACTTTTTACTGTTAGTGATAACTATGATGAAACGGTTACTTTAAACGCTACCAGCAACAGTTTTAAAGGAAATACTGTTGGAACTTATGAAATAAGTTTAAATGCAAGTGATAAAGCTGGTAATAAAACAGTTAAGAAACTAAAAGTATCAATAATTGATGATGTAAATCCAGTAATAAGTGATAACAACGAAGGTGTTATAAAAATAAATTATAATGAAAAAATTACAAATGAATTATTACTATTTGGTCTTACGGCTATAGATGAGATTGATGGTGATTTAACAAATCAAATTAAAGTTATTGAAAATAACATAGGAAAAGAATTAAAAACTTATGTTGTTAAGTATGAGGTAGTTGATAGTTCAGGCAATAAAACACAATATGAAAGAACTTATGAAGTAATAAGTAAAGATGTGCCAAACTTCTTTGTTTCAAACAATGTTTTAACAATTGAAGATGTAAATAAAATGACAATAGATCAATTAGCTGAACTACTGTCTGATATATCAAATATAAGTATGAAGTCATATGAAGTGTTAGTAAACGAATATGAAGGAAATGAAAATAGTAGTGGTATATATAGACTTTCCCTTAAAATTATTGATGAAAATAATAATGAGCATATAATTAACAGAGATATTAATGTTTTTACTGAAACAGAACCAAATATTAAATCAAATAGCAATGTTTATATTTATGTTATATCAACATTAGTAATAGTCACTTCATTAGGTATATTAATATATAGAAGAAGAAAGTAATTTATTATAAAAATACTCCTTAATTAATAACATTTGTTGTTAAAAGGAGTATTTTTTAATAATATTATGTATAAAAAATGAAGGAGTTATAGGTCACGTTTATCTGACTCAGCCTTCATTAAATATAATTATACGTTATCAAGTTTATTAATTGAAATTAAAATCAATATTAAAAAAAGACCAGTTAAATAAATAGCTGATCTTAATTGAGAAGTCTATGCTGTAATGTCTAGCATTACACTTCGATTAGTTGGTGAACAACCAATACTAATATCAAAGATATTAAAGTTCCCTAACATTCTTCTCTATTCTCTCACATCTCGTAGAGACTTCCCGCGTTGGGATGTGGGCATATATAAATTATAATTGAATATCGGATAAAATGTCAAATAACTAAAGAAAAAAGTAGCGCTTTGCCATACCAATAAAGGCTAGCAATGATAACAAATAATTATCAGCTCTCTACTTTTAAACTATTATATTATGAAAATTCAATAAAGTCAAAAAAATATAAAGATAATTAATTATATGTAAAACTTTCAGTTAATTGAGTGAGGTTACCTAAAATTCTTGTTAGTAAACTTTAAAATTGATATAATAACCATAAAGTAAAAACAAATTTTTATTATCATTAAATTATTTTGATGATTTAACCTTTGTTATTTATAATATAATTAAAATTATAGTTTCTCTATTTTTAAACATTAAAAGAGTTTATATTTAAGGGGGATTTAAGGGCTGAAACTCCGAGAAATAAAAAAACGACCCAATAGAGCCGTTGAAATTCAAATGGAGCGGGCGAGGGGAATCGAACCCCCATTTCATGCTTGGCAAGCACGTGTAATAACCATTATACGACGCCCACACGCTATATTATATTAACAAATATAAACTTAAATGTCAACAATTAATTACAATAAAGGATGAATAAAATGAAAAAAACAAGAAAATATTTAATATTAATTGGTTTCGCAGCGATTTTAGGTTTTACCTTTTCGTTTCTAAAACATAATGGTTATTGGTTTAAACTAACTTCAGGACTAAAAACAATTAAATGGTATTTATATCCGGTAATTATTTTGTTTAATTTTTTTATTGTAATACTAATCCATGAACTTGGACATTTGTTTTCATTTGTTTTAAATAAAATTAAAATTAGAGCCCTATATGTTTTAGTATTTGTTTTAATGAGAAAAGAAAATGATAAGTGGAAATTTAAAATATATCCTAAACATATTAAGCTATTAGGAGGGATAGTTGTTCCTAATATAGGTGAAATTAAAACAGAAGAGGATTTTAATAAAATAAGAACTGCATTTTCTAATGCTTTAATTGCAGGACCAAGAACATCTGTTGGTTATTTAATATTATCAATTATAGTTTTTATATTAATTTGGTTTTTAACAAATTTAAATTTACTAGCAGCGTTATTATTCATAAACGCAGTTATAACATCATTAATGACTGTTTTGATTGTACTAACTTCAAAAGTAAATACTAACGAAATATACGGGGATTATGTTGCTTATGATAAATTTATAAATGATGATAGATTCGCATTGTTACAATTAATTCAATATCGTTCGTTTTCAACAATTGAAGATGAAGAAACTGATAAATTTTTATATGATTATCTAACTAATTTTTATAAAAGTAGTACGCTAAGTTATCATCTGTTTGATTTAGTATTAGCATCTAACTTATTAAATTTTTATTTAGAAGATGAAAATATAGAAAATAGTAGTGTTAATAGGGTAATTAACTATTATAGTATTAATAGATTAGCAAGTTCTAAAAATGGTTTAGAACTCGCATATTTAATTTCAGCATATTATTATAAAAATAATAATGCCGAAAAAGCATTTCAAACTTTCAAATTAATTCAAGTAAGTAATAACAAACATATTGATGAAGATAAGCAATTATTTTTATTTAAACAATATGAACACATGTTAAATTTAAATAATAACGAAAAATACTTTAGTGAAAATAAAACTATGATGCTAGAAGAATTATTTATCTTAGCACCACTGGTTAATGTGGATGAGATGATTAAAGATATGAGTAAGACTTTAACGTTTGTAGAATATAAAACGGAATTGTATTGTAATTTATAAACCAATGTTTTTTTAAGAGCTCAAACTATTAAAAATAAAAAAACGGCTCAATAGAGCCGATAAAATTTAAATGGTGCCTCCAGTGAGAATCGAACTTACATCACAGCATTACCATTGCTACGTTTTACCATTAAACTATGGAGGCTAATTTCAAACTATATCTATTATACTAAAATAAAAATAAAAAACAACACTTTATTTAATTGTAATTTAAGCCGATGTGTAGTATAATAGTAAATGTGGGAAACCACTATAATCAAAAAGGAGTATTATATGACAGGAAAAGTAAAATGGTTTGATGCTGAAAAGGGTTATGGATTTATTCATACTGATGAAGGCCAAGATGTCTTCGTGCACTTCACAGCAATCCAAACAGAAGGCTTTAAAACCCTTGCAGAAGACGATTTAGTAGAATTTAATGTTGTTGAAAACGATCGCGGCTTACAAGCTGAAAACGTAGTAAAACTTTAATATATTGAATCAAACAAAGGACATTCTTTTTAGAATGTCCTTTCTTCTTATAAACATAAATTA
>DURF01000190.1 GCA_012837395.1 Acholeplasma sp.
AAATGTATTAGCTAACAAAATATATAATATTGATATTAAACAAGATATATATTTATTTAAAGCTGGTACAGGAAATGATTTTATTAGAAGTCTTTCTAAGAAAAAAGGATTAGTAAATATTAAAGAATACTTATTTAATTTACCAAAGGTAAAGTTTTTAGATCAAGAAAAATATTTTTTAAACGGTGTGGGATTAGGTCTTGATGGACTAGTTGTTCATAAAGTAAATAACTCAAAATACAAAAACAATAAATTTAACTATTTTAGACACGCTTTTGCAGGTTTTAAAGAGTTTAAACCATTAGAAGCTGAAATAATTATTAATGGCGAAGTAATTAATGAAAAGAAAACATGGTTAGTTTCTATTATGAATGATAAATTCTTTGGTGGAGGAATGAAGATTGCTCCTAGGGCAAGTAGAAATGAAGATATGTTAGATGTTGTTGTTGTTAAAAAAGTATCTAAATTTTTATTGTTTCTAATCTTTCCAACTATATATTTAGGGCTTCATCCAATCTTTAAAAGATATGTAAAAATTATAAAAACCAAAGAGGTTAAAATTAAGTTTAATAAGGACCAATATTTACAAATTGATGGTGAAGATTTCCCGCAAGTTAAAGAAGTAGAAGTTACAGTTTAAACACTCAAATTGCTTGTAAGCAATTGAGTGTTTTTTTCAAATTAGGAATGTAAACGTTATCAAATTTAAATTGCGTCAAAATCAATTTGTGAGTTATAGCTTTCCTTGACAACAATTAAGTTTTAAAATATAATTAAAAAGTAAAATAATGGTAAAGAAAGAGCACTATAAGTAAAGTTTCTTTTGTTGATTACAGTAATTTAATCAATCTAGAAAAGATTGATTTAACATAGATACAATTGAATATTTTATAAAAAAAACAGTTTTTAGTTGTTATTTTTAACGACGAAAAACTGGTTATAGTTTTCTAGTCTTTAACCGTCTAGAAAGGGTGAAGAAATGAAAAGATTTCTTACAAATATGATTTTTCCGCTAATAGCGTTTTTTATGTTTGCAACATTGTTAATACCAATCTTGGTAACAGTTAAAACACCAATTGGGCCACAACAATTGTTTGCATATTCAGTAAGTCCACTAGCTTACTCATTTATGTTGACGGGAGTGTTTATTGCCTCACGTCCAAGGTTTTTAGAAAAACATGTTGGAATGCCGAAAATGTATGCAATTCACGCATTAATGACAATTTTAGCATTTTTCTTAGTGTTATATCACATTATTTTTTACTGGCAAGGATTTGGTGCTATTTTTAGAAGCCCTGCAACAATCTTTGGTTGGATTGGAATGATTTTAATATTCCTTGGAATGATGTCAGGTATTTTATCATTATCAGGAATGTTTATTAATAAAATTAAGCCATTAAAATATTTAAAGGAAAAAGTCTTAAACCGTGAAGTAATGTTATGGATTCATAGAATTGCTGGAATTGGTTCAGTTGTTGCTGTATACTTACAAAACGTCTTTATTGGCTTTTTAAGAGCTAATACCCCATATATGATTGTACTTGGATTATATACCGCATTAATTTTAGGATATTATTTCTACTGGAAATTAGAAACTCAATTTTTACCTAAGTATAAAGTGTCTAAAATCTATAAAGCAACTCCACTTTTATGGGTTTTAGAATTTGAACCAAAAAGAGGTAATATTGTTGAATATAATCCAGGAGATTATTTCTTTATTCGTTTTAAAGGAAAAGCTAATATAACAAAAGAAGCACACCCTTTTTCAACATCAAGTGCAATTACTAAAAAACATAGTAATACAATTGAATTTATGATTAAAGAAGCAGGAGATTGGACAAAATCACTTGCTAATATTAAAGTTGGAGATGTCGCAACACTTGAAGGACCTTATGGTGATTTCTTTCCACCGGTTGCTCGTGAAAGTGAATCTCCTTATGTATTAATGGGTGGAGGAATTGGTCTTACACCAAACTTAAGTATTTTAAGATCTGAAATTGAGAAAAAATCACAAAGAAGAATTGAACTAATTTGGGCATTATCTTATGAATCTGATATGTTTATGATAGATGAATTAGAATCATATAAAAAAGTTAACCCTAACTTTAATTATCATATAATTTTTAGTAATGAAGAAGTTAAAAATTATCCATTTGGATTTATTTCAAATCCTTACTTAGAACAAATTGGTGTTAGTGAAGTATACCAAGATGCAACATTCTTTATTTGTGGTCCAGATATAATGATGGAATCAACATATAATGTTTTAGTTAAAGGTGGAGTACCAGCAAATAAAATATATGTTGATGATTTTGGATTTTAAGGAGGAATTATAAATGGGTAAAATATTAGGAAACTTTTTAAATTTAGTAATTGGCTCAATTATTATATGGTTAATCGTATGGTTTTTCTTCTATAAGCCAGAACCAAAAGAAAACTCATCACTTGAAGATATTTATGGCGTAGGTGCTATTTCAAAAACTGATGAAGACTTTGTTGGTAATGATACAGTTATTTTAAAAGAAATTATTTCAATTGATAATGAAGAAAAAGGTAATTTATATACCATAATTGGTAAAGGTGAATATTATGGTGGTCAAATAGGTGAAATTTCATTTAAAATAGCGCTTGATAATGAGTTAGTTATTATTGGTTATACTGAAGAAAAATACGAACATTCTAGTGGTAATTTTAATGCTTATGTAAATAACTTTTTAAAAGAATTAGTTAACAAAAAAGTAAAACTTGATCAGTTTGATAATTTAGGTAGTTACTTAGATGGTATTACTGGTCCTACAGCTGGAAGTACAACTGCTTTATTAATGGGAATGTTAGAAGACTTAAAAGAATTGGTAGATGATAAACCATTAACTACACCAGTTGAAGATATATACGGTGTAGGTGCAACCACAGTAGAAGATACAGAGTTTGTAGAAACTGAAAATATTATTTCAAAAGAAACAGTACAATTAGATGGTATTACTGTAGGTAGTTTATATACTATAAGTTTAACAAGTACTTTTCAAGATAATAACGATGAAGAAAAAACAGTAACATTAAAAATAGCCTTAAATAATGATTTAGATATTTTAGGACATATCGAAGTAGCATATGGTCATACAGGCGGAAGATTTAAAACAAATGTAATTAATTTTTTAAATGAACTTGTTGATACAAACCTTTTAGATTTAGTTGATTTAGATGGAAGTACCGGTTCAACAAACACTACAACAGGTTTAATTACTATATTATACGAATTAAAAGATTTGTTAGATAATTAATATGGTGTTATAAATGTTAATTTTTAAAAGTAAAAATAAGCTATTAGTAATAGGAGTTCTATTACTAATAGCTATTCACTCTTTAAATACAGTATTTTTATCATTTATTATAAGTAATGTAATAAGTGCAGCAACTGCTCAATCAATGGAAATATTTATTAAATATTTAGTTATTGGAATAATAGGTTTTATATTTTTTATGATAATAGGAGTACTAATTGCTAAGTTTAAATCAAAAGCAATTAAACTTCAAAATACAGAAATTAAAGAGACAATGATTAACTATATTGTAAGAAATAGTAAGTATAATGATGATGAAAAGAAAAATTTATCGCTTCTTACAAATGATTTAAAACAATTAGAATCAAAAGGAATTGAAGCAGAGTATAATATTGCAAACTTAGTTTTTACATTTACATTTGCACTTGTTGCATCATTTATGTATGATGTTTGGATTGCGTTAGCATTTTTAGTTGGGTCAATTTTAGCTGTTTTAATTGCACAAATCTTTAAAAATAAAATTAATCTAGATTCTAATAATTGGCGCAGTGCTAATGCTAGTTATACTAATAAATTAAAGGGTTATTTATTAGGAATGGAAACTGTTAAAACTTATCAAGTTGAAGATCTAGTTATAAAAAATGCTTCAAATGAAGCTAACAAGATGGAGTCAAAACTTGAAAAGATGAATTTCAGTGTTGAATCAACTAATCAAATACTATATGTTTCAGTTATGATTTTAAGTTTCTTATTACCACTTGGAATAGGGGTTTTTAGAATGATAGAATTTGGTGTAACATTTGCAGCGTTTATGGCAATTGTTCAACTTTCAAATTCATTAAGATCTCCAGCCCTTCAAAGTACGCAAGTAGTAAATGAATATTCAACTACTAAGCCAATTAAAAAGATATATTTAAATGCTTTAAATGAAAATAAAGAAGTTTTAAAAAAAGAAGCAGTAAATAATTTTAGTAAGATTAAAATTCTAAATGCTAATCTCAAATTTAATAATCAAGTTATATTTGATAGTTTAAACTTTGAAGTGAAAAAGAACGATAAAATATTAGTAATTGGACCATCTGGAATTGGAAAATCAACATTACTTAGAGTAATTCAACAAACAGTTGAATTAAATAGTGGAACTTATTATTTAGACAATGAAAAATCTAATAAAGATATTTCTAAACTATTTAGTTTAATTAGACAGCAACCATTAATATTTGATGAAACAATTTTTTATAACATTACCCTAGGTGAGCACTTTAGTGAAGAAAAGGTTATTAATGCCGCTAAATTAGCTTTATTAGATGATGTAATAGATGAAAAAGGTTTAAATTATTATGTTGGTGAAAACGGTAAAAATTTATCAGTGGGTGAACTGCAAAGAATTGAAATAGCAAGAGCACTTATAAGAAAAAGACCAATTATCTTAGCTGATGAAATAACATCAAGCCTTGATAATAAGAAAGCTAATTTAATTAGAAAAAATTTATTAGAACAAAATATTACCTTAATTGAAGTAGCTCATAATATAAATGATAATGAAAAGTTACTTTATACAAAGGTTTGGGATTTACAAAACTTAGAGAAAATAAAATAATAGTATAAAAATAAGGCAGAATTCATTTAATGAATTTCGCCTTATTTTTTAGTATTATGAGGTTTATTTATATTTTTTAATTTCTAAAA
>DURF01000191.1 GCA_012837395.1 Acholeplasma sp.
AATTAATAAAAAACTAGCATTTTATTCCAAACACTTTAATATACCTTTAGTTGTTGGATCACAAAGTGCTGCTTTAAAACAGCCAAGTTTGATAGATTCATATAAAGTGGTTAGAGAAATTAACCCTAATGGTTTTATTGTAGCTAATGTATCTGCAAATGCCACTTTGGAAGAAGCAATTAAAGCGGTTGAAATGATTAACGCAAATGCACTTTCTATTCATATTAATGTAATTCAAGAGTTAGTAATGAATGAAGGTGATAGAACTTTTAAACATTGGCAAGGAAATATTAAAAAAATTGTAGAAAATTTAAATGTTCCCGTGATTGTTAAAGAAGTCGGCTTTGGAATGAGTAAAAAAACAATTGAAACTCTTATTAATTTAGGGGTTAAATATATTGATGTAAGTGGCAAAGGTGGTACAAACTTTGCTGAAATAGAAAGAAAAAGAAATAACAATATAGATCTAACATTTGAAAATTTAGGCATTTCAACTGTAGAGTCATTAAAAAACGCCGCATCTTTTGATGCAACATTTTTTGCATCTGGCGGCATAAGAAATGCTCTAGATATTTTTAAAGCACTAAACTTAGGAGCTAGTGCAGTAGGATTAAGTGGTTTTTTCTTAAAACTAACAAATTTAGATAATAGTGAAGCAATCAAAATAATTGAACAATTATTATTAAACTTACAAAAGTTATTTGTTATTTTTAACAAAAAAACAGTATAAATGATAAGAAGAAAGGGGATATAATGGAAAAGACAATAAATAAATATTTAGACTACAGGAAGAAAATTATTGCTTTTAGATATGTTGATTGGTTAATCAATTGGGATCAAAAAACTCAAGCACCACCAAAATCTGCTAAATTTAGGTCTGAACAAGTAGAAGTTCTTTCAGAAATGTATTTTGATTTAAGACGTGATAAAGAGTTTTTAGAAACAATTGATGAACTTCTAGCAAATGAAGAAAAAATAGAAGATGAAGATTTAATTAAAGACATTAAAAAGATTGCTAAAGAACTAAGAGTGATTAGAAATGTTCCAATTGATGAATATATTAAATACCAAGTTACACTCGCTAAAAGTACAAAAGTTTGGCAAGAGGCGCGCGACTTAAAAGATTTTGATCACATAGTTCCAACTTTAGAAAAAATAATTGATTATCAAAAAACAGTTATCAAATATTTAGAAACTGACGAAATTAAAGGATATGATGTTTTATTAGATTTATTTGAAGAAGGTTCTTCAGTCGAATTTTACGATAAGTTTTTTGATGAATTAAAAAATGAACTTATTCCATTTGTTATGGAAATAACTAAAGGTGCTAGGCCAAAGTATAATCGTAAACTTTTTACAAGAGAATATCCAATCTATAAACAAAAAGAAATATCAAAATATTTAATTCAAAAACTTCAATTTGATTTAGACCGCGGAGCGATAAGAGATACAGTTCATCCTTTTACATCAGGAATATCAACTGATGATATAAGAATAACAAGTGACTATCATGAAAACAATTTTATTATAAGTATCTTTAGTGTTCTACATGAAATAGGACATGCAATATATGATCAAAACAATGATCCAAAATATAATGGAACCTTTTTATTTGGAAGCCCAAGCTACGGCTTACATGAAGCCCAAGCTAGACTTTTTGAAAATATGATTGGTAAATCATATTCATTTTGGCAGAGGCACTATCATCGTTTAGTAGAAGAATTTCCTAAACAATTAAGCGGGATTGAAGCGCTAGAATTTTATAAATATGTTAACCAACCACAAAGATCAAAAATTAGAACAGAAGCAGATGAACTAACATATTCACTTCATATAATGGTTAGATATGAAATTGAAAAAGAAATTTTTGAAGATAAACTTAAAATAAGAGATATCCCAAAAAGATGGCGTACTCTAATGGCTAAATATGTTGGTGTTAAGCCGTTAAACGATTTAGAAGGCCCACTTCAAGATATCCATTGGGCACTAGGTTCATTCGGTTATTTTCCAGCTTATGCACTAGGTTCAGCTTATGCAGCACAAATATATAATGCAATGAATTTAGTTATTAACGTTGAAAGTGTTATAGAAAACGAAAATATGAGTATTGTTAATTATTGGCTAAAAGAAAACATAAATAAATATGGTGGATCAAAAACCTCAGAAGAAATATTAATGCTTGCTACAGGTGAAAAATTTAACCCTAAATATTATATTTCATATTTAAAGAGTAAATTTACAAAACTAAAAAGTGGAAAACTTAAATAGATATTAAAAAACAGCTAGATTAATTTCTA